>JAOZSP010000024.1 GCA_029939615.1 Candidatus Izemoplasma sp.
AGAGTTAATGGATTATCTTAATATAGAGAAAGCAAATCTAGTAGGAATAAGTTATGGTGCAAGTATTGCATTGCAGTTTGCAGTGAAGCATGAAGAGTATATTAAGAAAATGGTAATCGCAAATGTAGTGTCTAAAACGTCAAAATGGCTTAAAGCAATTGGAGATGGGTGGAACAAAGTAGCTCTTACTAGAGATGGAGAGGCTTATTATAATATTTCAATCCCATATATCTATTCTCCACAGTTTTATACAAAGCAAATAAAATGGATGGAAAACAGAAAAGAAATCTTAATACCTTTATTTAGTAATCCAGAATTTTTAGATGCTATGATTCGTTTAACAAAAAGTGCTGAAACACACAACGTAAATAATGATTTATCAAAAATCAATATAAATACATTAATTATCTCTTCTGAGGAAGATTATTTAACACCAGTCTTCGAACAAAAACACCTTAATTCGAAAATTAAGAATTCAAGTTTAGTGGTAATACCAGAATGCGGGCATGCAAGCATGTATGAAAAACCAGTGTTATTTACTTCGCTAATACTTGGGTTTATTAATAATAATCAAAATAAAACGATAATATAGGAGGTCCAAATGGAAAAGAAAAAAGTATTATTAGCAAACGGAGAAACATACTATTACATCGACGAGGGAACAGGGAAAGAAACAATTTTATTAGTTCATGGAAATATGAGTAGTGGGGTTCACTACAAACCTTTAATCGAGAAGTTTAAAAAGGATTACCGCGTTATAGCGCCTGATATGAGAGGTTTTGGAGATTCAACATACAAGAAAAATATTGAGTCTTTAGAAGATTTAAGTGATGATTTATTCTTATTACTTGAAGAATTGAATATTAACAAGGTTCATGTTGCTGGGTGGTCTACAGGTGGTGCTGTAATTTTAAAATTAGCTGCTAAACATAATGAATTAATTGACAAGATAGTTTTAATAGAATCTGCATCATATAGAGGATATCCAGTCTTTAAAAAAGATAAGGACAATCAACCGATTATAGGTGTATCATATGATAACATTGAAGAATTAGCTCAAGATCCAGTCCAAGTATTACCAATTGTAGTTGCTTTAGAAAACAATGATGTAGCTACAATAAAATATATTTGGGATTTACTAATTTACAATGTAAACAAACCTTCAAAAGAAGATGATGATCTATATTTAAGCGAAACTATGAAACAAGTTAATATTGTAGATATAGATTGGTGTTTAACAAGGTTTAATATGTCATCTTCATCAAATGGAGTAACCGAAGGAGATAACTCAATTAAGAATGTAATATCTCCAGTACTATCATTATGGAGTGAGAAAGATATAGTAGTTTTAGAATATATGATAGATGAAACTGTTCAAGCATTGAAAGACTCTAAAAAGGTTATTTTAATGAATTCTGGCCATTCACCATTGGTGGATTGTCCAGATGAATTATATAAACTAATGATAGATTTTTTCTAGAATGCCTCCAATAAAAGGACATCAATTTGATGTCCTTTTATCAAATATATTAATTTAAAATACACCAGTCTTGATTTATTTGCAAATAAATCAAATGATATAGTATAATTTAGTATATAACAATAATTTTTTGAAGGAGACTTACATGAAAAAATTACTAAATCAAAAGTACATTCTAGTGTATTGTCTAATAACAATAATATTTATTACTGTTATTGTCTTTTTTATTGGTCGTTTTGAGAGTAGTAAAACTGCTCATGTAAATGAAAATATTAGTTCATTAGAAGCACAAATTGATACTACTATACAAAGCTACAGACTCTTTTCTGAGTACATTTATGAAGACTTAATTGATAATGATTATGTACTTGAAAAAATGAGTTTAGCTGCTAATGGAACCGAAGCTGAGAAAGATATATTACGTGATGAGTTGTACGATTATTTTGAAGATGATTATGAGAATTTACATAGATATGACTTTAGGCAATTTCATTTTCACTTGCCTGATTCAACTAGTTTTTTAAGAATGCATAAGCCAGATAAATATGGAGATGAGTTATCTGATGTTAGATATTCAATAAGAACTGTTAATGAGGAACAAAAATTTATTTCTGGTTTTGAGGAAGGAAGGATTTTTAATGGCTATCGCTTTGTTTACCCGTTAGAGTATAATGGGGAACACGTTGGTAGTGTTGAAGTTAGTATAGCTCTTTCTTCAGTAATAAATGTGCTATCGAGTATTTATGAGCGTGATTATTATTTTATTCTTAGAGAAGATGTTGTTAATGAAATCGTGTTTGATGATGAACTAGATAATTATGCAAAATCATTTATTAGTGATAATTTTTTAATTGATGTTGCAACTTCTAATGATACTATTTATCATAATTTGATACAAGAAGACGACATTTCTGCTTTTTTCTCGTCAATTAATAAGAATGATTTAGAAGGAATGGATGAAATGGAGACTATAGGATTAATTCATGAATTCAATGGGAAAAATTACGAAGTTTTACTTTATCCAATAGAGAATATCGAAGGAGAAAATGTTTCTTACTTTATTTCGATTTCCAATGAAACTGGGTATGAGGAATTAACATCTCAGTTTAGAATTACTATTGCTATAATCTTTACTGTATATATACTTATTCTTACTATTATAACGATAATAATAAGAACACAATTATTACTTAGAAAACTATCATATACTGATAAATTAACAAGTCTTGATAATCGTAGAAAATTTGAAATAGATTTTAAACATGAAATGGTGCATTTTAAAAGAGGATTACAAGATGTTAGTATAATTATGTTTGATATTGATCATTTCAAACTTGTAAATGATGCTCACGGTCACGATGTCGGGGATGTGGTTCTTTCGGAGATTGCTTTACTAGTTAAAACTATTTTAAGAAGAGATGATTATTTTTCTAGATATGGTGGTGAAGAATTTCTTGCAATGTTAGTAGGTTCCTCATCAGAGAATGCAACAAAAAAAGCTGAACAAATCAGAAAACAAGTAGAGGCTTATGATTTTGGTGAAGTTGGAAAAGTTACTGTTAGTCTTGGAGTATATTATATTGAAGATGCTGATTTATCATTTGAAGATGCTGTTAAAGCTGTTGATCGTGCAATGTATTATGCAAAAGAACATGGACGAAACAAAGTAGCAAACTATAATGATATTGGTGAAAAAGAGATAACAAAGATAAATCAAAGAGAATAAGAATTAACAACTTAAAAGAGGTATTTGTATGAAGGTTTTAAATAGTTTTCATCTAAAAATGATTGGAATTATTACAATGACTATTGATCATATAGGATATATTATGTACCCTGATCTGACTTGGCTTAGAATTGTTGGAAGGATTGCGTTTCCGATATTTGCATTTTTAATTGCAGAAGGGTTTAGACATACTAAAGATGTAAATAAGTATTTTATTAGATTAAGTGTTTTTGCTCTTGTAATTCAATTACCATTTTTCTTAATCGGGTTATTCCCAAATATTCTTCCTAGTGGTACAAGTATTCCGTCTGTACCAATGAATATCTTTTTTACATTGGCTTTGGGATTACTAATTTTAATTGTTCTTGAAAAAGGACTTAAGTACTATATTGCGATAATACCAATTATTGTTTTAGCTTGGGTTTTAGAAGTAGATTATGGGATTTACGGGATACTATCAATAGTTATTATGTACTACTTTAGAAATTGGAAACTACTGTTGGCTTGGATTTTATTAAACTTATTATTTGCTGCTAACTATTACTATGGAAATGATATATTTGGTAGTACATTTAGTAGTTTAAATTATTCTCGAGTTCAATTGTATTCACTAATGGCTATAATGTTTATTCTCCTTTACAACGGTAAACAAGGGCTTAAGACGAGGTATTTATTCTATTTCTATTATCCTACACATATGATAGTTATATTCTTGATTGATATGATTAGATAGTTGTCTTATACTGTATTTCGTTAATAAAAATAATTAAAAATAATTTTTTGTTGATTAAAAATTATTTATAGGTTATAATAAAGTGTAACATGAGAAAGTATCTTAAAGATTGAAAGGAGAAAATTATGATTACAAGAAAAGAATTATTAACAATTAATGAATATCCTGGTCGTGAAATTACTGAGATATTAGGTTATGTAAAAGGTTCTACTGTTCAGACAAAGAATATTGGTAAAGACTTCTTAGCGGGACTTAAGAGTTTAATCGGTGGTGAGATTACTTCATATACTGAAATGATGAATGATGCTAGAAAAATCGCTACTGAAAGATTACTAAAAGATGCTGATGCATTAGGAGCTGATGCAGTTGTTGGTTTTAGACTGCAAACGTCATCTGTTATGGGTGGAGCTGCTGAAATAATTGCTTATGGTACTGCTGTTAAATTGAGTTAATTGATTTAAGAAGGAGTGTTCAATATGTATAATATGCATAAAATGGATAGAACACCGAAAATTTTAACTATTATAGGACTTGTGTTCGAGGTAGTGGGAATTATCGGTATATTTATTGGTGCCTATATTATGAGAAATTTAATGGATTTTTCATTTATGTCACCTGAAACTTTAGAAATTTCGCAAGAGGAATTTGATATGATTATTGATATATATACATGGATTGGTAATTTGTTAGTTGTAATGGGAATAATAATGAGTGTTTTTTTATTTGTTAATTTGATTCTTTTTCCAAAACTTATTAAATCAAAATATACAGAGGAATCAGCAAAAAAAGTTTATTTATATCAAGCTATTTGGGGAGGGTTAAACCTTCTTTCTAATCAAGTTGTAGGAATCTTATATTTAATATCTGGTGTGTCAGGTTATAACGGACATGTTGAAGAAAAAGATATAAGAGATGGTATATAAATTTTAGGATGGATATTAAACGAGTAAAAATCCTATGGGAGATCAAAGTAGAAATTACAATAAAAATATGAATAGTCATGATATGACTTATCAAAAAGCAAAGGGTGAGTCACAAAAGGGTATGGATGCGATGAATCCAGGAAAAAATTTTAGTTGGGATGAAATGGAAAAACAAGATAATTTAATTACTGGGCAGAAAGATCGCAGTTTTGGAAAATATGTTTATTACACAGTGTTTTTCGGGATTATTGCATTGATATTATTTTTTGCATTTGTATTTTAAGATATTTGAATATTAAAAAAGTGTTAATCCATATTTACGGATTAACACTTTTTATTTACTTAAGAATTTTGAAGAACATTTCGGCGGTATTTATGTTTGAAGCAAGTGGTATTTTGTATACATCACTCAGTCTAAATAATGCTGAAACATCTGGTTCGTGCGGTTGTGCAGTTAATGGGTCTCTAAAAAACAGTATTAGATCAATATCTCCATTAGCTACTTGAGCACCAATTTCTTGGTCTCCTCCAAGTGGTCCGCTTTTATAGCAGTGAATACTAAGTCCTGTTGCTTTCATTACTTTGATACCTGTTGTACCAGTTGCAACTAATTCATGTTTTGATAGAGTTTCCTTATGTTTTTTACAAAATGATATCATTTCTTCTTTTTTCTTATCATGTGCGATAATAGCAATTCTCATGTTTTCCACCTCGTTTTAATTATACACTAGAAAGTTGAAATATAATTACAAATAAAAATATATAGTATGGTAAAATAGAGATGACTTATTTAAGGGGGAACTTATATGGGTAGAAGAGTTTCAAGTAGTAGAAGTAGAGGAATTAGTGGTAGAGGTTTTAAAGCAAGTGGCTTTAAAAGTTCAGGATTTAAATCTAGTGGTAGCCGTTCTTTTGGTGGATATAATCACCGATATCGTCCTTATCGAAGAAATTATTTTTTTGATAGTTTATCACCTAGAGGGAAATTGATTTATATTTGTTTTCTAATAATATTATTTGTTGTTGTTTCATTTTTATAGAAAAAAGGTGCGAGAGCACCTTTTTAAGTTGTAAATAGTTTGATCAATCTAGTTATTTTGTCATAGTTAATATATCTCGATTCTCTTAATAATTCTTTACCTTCACTAAATATTAACACAGTAGGAACACTGAAAATCAAATATTCTCCTCTAAATCTATCAATATCATCAATGTAGATATTGTGTATTTCGATTTTATCAAGGTTTGGAATATTTCTTTCTAGTAATCCTAGTAGAGTTTTACAAGCACTACATGTATGAGATTTTGCGATTATCATCACAAAGTCTTTCTTTATTACCTTTTCAACATCTTTATAGTTTTCAATAATATTCATTTTATCGCCTCATCTTATAACGTTATTATATATGTTAGTATAGAAGTTTTTGGTAGTATTGTCTAGGTTTACGCTTACTCTTTAAGATGAGCTAATATTTTTTCAATATATATTGTTGCTAGTTCTGGATCAAACTGTGTGCCCATATTATTTTTGATTTCTAATATAGTTTCTTCTTTTGTTAGTCTTTTTTTATATGTTCTTTCACTTATCATAGCATCATATGCATCAGCTAAACATATTATTCTTGACTGTAAAGGTATATTTTCTTTACTTAAGCCGTTTGGATAACCTTTTCCATCGTATCTCTCATGATGGTGGAGACAGTATTTAGCGATGTTTTCCATGTTGGGTCCGGAACATAAAATTCTAAATCCTTTTTCAGGGTGTTTCTTGATTTCATTCATTTCTTCTTCAGTTAATTTCCCCTCTTTATTTAAGATTGAAACTGGAGTAGCAATTTTTCCAATATCATGTAATAAAGCAGCAGTTTTTACTTCTTGAATTTCAAGTTGAGACAATCCCATTGCTTCTGCAAGTCGGGTTGCACATAGAGATACTCTCTCAGAATGAATCTTTGTTTCTGGATCTATTTCAAATAGGGTATTTAAAATTATGTCTATGGCATATCCTCTAATCGAAGGAGATTCAAATAACTTGTTTTGATACATTGCGTTTTCTGCTTCTGTGAATACATTTTCAACTTCTTGAAGCTCAGAAGTTATTGATGAAAAGCCAAATGAGACTGAAAGTTCTATTGATTCTATAGAATGATTTTTCATGTCTTCTTTAATTCTTTTGACAATATCTTCAGTTGTTTTTTGTGATGTATTTGGAAGGATAATAATAAATTCGTCTCCGCCTAATCTTGATATAATATCATCTTGCCTACAAGCATTTTTTATGATATTAGCGGTTGTTTTCAGTAGTTCATCACCGGCTAAATGGCCAAAGGAATCATTAATTAATTTTAGCCCGTTAACATCACCCATTAATAAGGTTAATGGGTGATTTCTTTTCGTGTTTAGTCTTTTTAATTCAACTTCAAAAAATCTTCTGTTATATAGTCCTGTTAACTCATCGTGATAACTGAGATGCATTAATTTTTTTTCTAGATGTTTTCTTTGAGTAACGTCTGTTGCGACGCTTAGTACCGCCTTTTTACCATCGGGCAGTGTTCCTAAGGGAGAACTATAAAAATCCCACACAATTGTAGTTCCAAATTTTGTTTTTATATGAGCTTCGCCCTCGTGAACTTTTTTAGTGCTTTTATATATATTCTTGACATTTCTTAGTGCTTTCTCATGCTTATCTTTAGGATATGCTTTTGTTGTCCATTCTTTAATTGTTGGTATATCTTCTTTAGTATATCCAGTTAAATCAAACCATGTTTGATTTATTGTGATAACTTCACCATCATCGGTATGAATAACTATTGGAATTGGTGCCTCTTCTACAGCAACAACATAACTACGTTGGTATTGAACTAAAAGATTATCACTAGTAGTTCTATCATATCTTAGAAATAACAATACACTATAAACTACTGTTGTAATCGGATAAATTAATAAGACAACCAAATGGATTTCCTTAATAATATCCCACCGAATGTTAGTGGGTAAAGCCAAAAACATTACTAACATAACGACATGTACGAATAGTCCAAAAATATATAATTCAATCAAACGATATTTTTTTCTATCAATAATCGTTTTAAACGGAATCTTCTAAATAGATATCCGATAATCCAAGAAGATGTGATAACAAGAACACCTGTAAGAACTCCGTCTCCACCTTGTGATATTCTTAGTGCTGAGGCTGAAATAACCATTAGTATTCCTGGTATAGGACCAAAAAATAAAGTAGCAACACTTATTTGAATAGATCTTGTATCTAAAACTACACCTGTAGTTATTTCAAAAGGAGTAAGTATAACAAAAACAACTATAATGGATAATAGAACTCCAACTATCAATTTATGAAGTAGTTTTTTCTCTAAGTCCTCAACTGGAATTAATGAATAGATTATTCCTAGACCTAATAATAAAATAGCGTTATTTAAAATTCCCATTATCATCGGATTGTCCATGTTTTACCTCCGGTCATCTTAGGTTCGTATGTTTATTATAAACTCTTTTCGATGCATTGTCTAAGAAATACATGTTAGTAATAGAATAGATTAAAAAGGCGGGTGATAATTGAAATATTTTGTATATTCCTTGTTTGGAATATAACGAAGTAGTAATATAATAATACGAGGTGATATAGATGAAGAGTATTAACTATTTAAAGAGTATTAGTAACAATTCAAAATTACGTTTAGTTAGTTTGTTATTTGAAAATGAATTGTGTGTGTGTGAATTAGAGGAAATAACTCATATTAGCCAAGTAAATATATCAAAAAATCTTATTAGTTTGAAAACGGCACGGATAGTTAATGTAAGAAGAGATAAACAAAGGGGATTTTACTTTCTGACTGATGATTTTTTAAGCAATAAGTATTTAATAGAACATATTAAGGAACTTAAGTTTTCTGAGGAAATCCTAAAACAAGATTATGAAGAGTTTTTAAAACACGAAGAAATTAAGAATGGTAATATATACATATGTAATGCATATAGAAATGAGGATAGTTAAATGATAAAGAAATCCCTAAAGGTTAATGGGATGACATGTGCTATGTGTGCTAAAACAATTACAAATACTTTTGATAATTATGAAGGTATTAGTGCTAATGTCAATGTTGGAGCTGGGAAAGTAATTTTCTATTATGATGAAGACAAATATAGTATTGTAGATATTGCTAGAATTGTTTCAGAAATAGGGTATGAACCAATTTTCAAAGAAACATTAGATGATAACAAGAAATTAAGATTGAAATTACGTAAAGAGATTTATATTTCAGTATTCTTTAGTATTCCATTATTATGGGGAATGTTTAGCCATATTGAATTCTTTAGCTTTGTTTATGTTCCTGAAATACTGAAAGATGGAGTGTTTCAATTAGTTGTATCAGGAATTGTTCAATTTTATATTGGTAAGAGATTTTATTTAGCTGCGTATCATAGTATAAAGAAAAAAGTGTTAGGGATGGATATTCTTGTTGTTCTTGGAACAACAAGTGCATATTTATATAGTCTATATTTACTTTATGTTCAATTGTATGTTAATGAAATTATGCATCCTACTTACTACTTTGAGATTAGTGCTTTGATTATCTCTATGGTTTTAATTGGCAATTATATTGAGCATATCGTTAAGGAAAGAACTACTGATGCATTAGTTGAACTATTGAATTTAGGAGCTAAGGAAGCAAGAGTATTAAAAGAGGGTAAAGAAGTAATGGTGGATATTGATGAGGTCTTTTTAGGAGACCACATTGTTATACTAGCTAATGAGAAAATCCCAGTTGATGGGAGAGTTATAAAGGGTAATAGTTATATTGATGAATCAATGATAACCGGGGAAAGTATACCAGTTAAAAAGGAAATGAATAGTAATGTTATTGGGGCAACCATTAACTTGCGAGAAAAATTAGTTATTGAAGTGACTAAAATAGGTAGTGATACAATGCTTGCGCAAATTATTCAAACAGTTGAAGAAGCAAGTGCAGCAAAACCACCTATTCAAAGAACAGCTGATAAAATTGCTTCTTATTTTGTACCAATTGTAGTATCCATTGCGATTATTAATTTTTTAGTTCAATATTTTGGATTAGGAATAGATTTTAGTATTGCCTTTGAAAGAACAATTGCAATATTGGTTATTAGTTGTCCATGCGCTTTAGGTTTAGCTACTCCAACAAGTATTCTTGTTGGTAATGGTAAAGCTGCTCAAAATCATATTTTATATAAAGGTGGCGAATTCTTTGAATTAGCCAATAAAATAGAGGTTATTGCTTTTGATAAAACAGGAACACTAACAATTGGGAAACCTATTGTAACTGATTATATTGGTAATAATGATTGGTTAGATACCCTTTATACGATAGAAAAGGAATCAAATCATCCAATTAGTGGTGCTGTAATTGAATATGTTAAAGATAAAGACGCAAAAGTATTGGAATTATCTAATTTTGAAGTAATTGAAGGAAAAGGGATAAAAGCTAATATTAATAATCAGGAAGTGTATGTTGGATCTAATAAACTATTAAATGATTTAGATATAGATAATAAATATAAAGATGAGTATAATAAACTGCTTAAAGAAGTAAAAACAGTTAATTATGTAATTATTAATGGTAAAGTAGAAGCTGTATACGCTGTACGTGATGAGATTAAGGAAACATCTAAATTAGTTATTGCGGAGATGAAAGAGAGAAACTTAATACCCTATATGATTACAGGAGATAATGAAGTAGTTGCTAACCAAATAGCTAAAGAGTTAGGGATAGAACACGTATATAGTGAAGTATTACCTTATGAGAAAGCTAAAATTGTTGAAGAGATTCAATTTTCTGGAAAAGTAGTAGCTTTTGTGGGTGATGGTATAAATGACGCTCCTGCGTTAAAATTAGCTGATATAGGTATTGCTTTAGGTCATGGAACTGATATAGCGATTGATAGTAGTGATGTTACTATAATGAGTTATGATCTTGGGTTAGTTATTAAGGCTATTGACATGTCTAAAGCTACTCTAAAAAATATTTATCAAAACTTTGGATGGGCATTTAGTTATAATTTAGTTGCTATTCCACTTGCAGCAACTGGAAGACTTAGTATGATTGTAGCTGCAGCGGCAATGGCGTTTTCAAGTATTACGGTAGTATTAAATAGTCTCAGGTTAAAAGGATATAAATTACCAGAATTTAATGTTAAGGGAGTTGGAAGCGTGAAACTAGAAGTGACAAATATGACATGTGGACATTGTAAGATGACAATTGAAAAAGCTTTAAAGGAGAACGGATTTGATCAAGTAAATATAGATTTAGATACAAAGATTGTAGATGTAGAATTAAGCGGAAAAAGTGAAAATGAAGTGCGAAAAATCATTGAAGGAAAAGGTTATGAAATCAAATAAAGAAGCGAATTTTACTATTCCCTTCTTTTTTTCATATATAAGCTTTCTTTCCAAATAAAAATACCTCCAAAAGTATCTAACCAGAATTGAGGGATAATAATCATTTGATTACTTATCTTTTTTAGTGTTTACTTAAGAGATATTATTTCGATTTCTTAAAAAAATTTTCTGTGATGTTTAATATGGCGTTTTTATTTTTGCTCAAATCCATTCCATAGTAATTCAAAAGAACTATTAATGAAGTGTTCCTTATCTTTGACATTGTTGCTTAGAATAAATTTTATTGTTGCATGTAAAGCGTTGTCTATATATATAGTAGAGAACTCCGGATATTCAATACAGATAGTTTTGGGAGATATAGATTTCAATATTGAACTTCGGAATTTTTGGAAATCCTCCATTTTTTTTTCAGCTAAATAAGCATTCTTAAATGGTGAGTAAAGGAATAATTCTAAGTAGTTAAACTCCTCGGGATTTGCAATCCCCCAGTGAACAACAGCACCCCACATATTCCTCATGTTATTGTGTGGTGTTTGATGATCCCTTATCTCATTAAGAAAAACTGATTTAGAGTGATATTTAATATCTCTATATATTTCATGTATAAGTTTTTCTTTTGTTGGGAAGTAATTAAATAATGTTCCAACACTAATTTTTGCTTTTTTGGCAATTTTCGATGTTGGTGTTGCATGAAAACCGTTCTCATTGAATAATTTCATAGCCGCAAATAAAATGTTTTTTCTTCTATTTTCGTCCATTGGTAAAACCTTCTTTCTAAATCATACTCTGTATGGATTTTACTCCTAAATATTGTAAATGTCAACAATTATTATTATGTGAAATATTAATCGACTCGAGTTCCGCATATGATTATTTGACCACTACAACCGTTTTCATAAAACATTTAGTGATTATCATGCATAATATGGTTAACTTAAAATAATATAAGCTTTATCAAGTGCTATTTTCGAAATTGAACTAATGGTAGTTCTTGTCTTTAATAAGCGACCATGAAAACGGTCTTATTTTGGAAAGTTTTTTTATTTGAGCATAATGGCCAACCTTTAATGTAATTGACTAGTAATTGACTAGTTAGTCACTTTAACTAGCTAAATTCCTCTTGATTTCCTATATGATGGGAGTATAATTACAATTGGTGATTAATTGAATCGTGATAGATTTTGAATCAATTTTCAAATTTGCTCTCAAGAGTAATTCACAGAGTTTTGGTATCAAATTTGAATGTATGAGAAGGAAAGTATTACCCTTTGGTTAGTTTAAAATAAAGGAGTGATTATAATGAGTATTTTAGCGGCAAGTTTTGATAGTGGGATATCTCCTATTATTGTTGATCTTGGAATTATTATTTTGTTAGGATTCTTTATGGGAAGAGTCTTTGAGTTAATTAGAATCCCTGCAGTAACAGGGTACTTAGTAGCTGGATTGATTTTAGGTCCAATTACAGGTTATTTATCAGTTGATTATCTACAAAATTTCAGTGTTATAGGTGATGTTGCACTTGGGTTTATTGCTTTTCAAGTAGGTAATGAACTATGGTTTGGTAAACTAAAAAAATCAGGAAAAAAAATAGTTATCATTACTGTAATTCAAGCGGTACTTACTACAGTAATCGTTGCTGTTGCGACATTATTGTTTGGATGTGACCTTCCTGTTGCATTAATGTTAGGTGCAATTGCAGCAGCAACTGCCCCTGCGCCAATTATGATGGTTATTAAGAAATATCGTACTAAAGGGGAACTTACAGATACGATTATTCCTGTTGTTGGATTAGATGATGCTGTTGGAGTAGTAATGTTTGGTACATTACTTTCAATAAGTATTGCTATGATAACTGCTGAAGGAGAAGCTCTTAGTTTAGGACATATGCTACTTGAACCATTATTGGAAATTGTTATTAGCATTGTTATTGGTGGGGCGATTGGATATATTTCTGGAAAAGCCATTCAAAAAATTACAGATAACAATGAACGTCAAGAGAAGAATTTAATTGTAGTAATTATTGCTGTATTATTAACAACGGGTACTTCATTATTAGCTGGTGCTTCTCCGATATTAACACCAATGGTTGCCGGTGCAGTGGTTACTAATTTAATTAATAAAGAATGTTTCAGTTTAGAAGAAGAAACCATTAGGTTTTTTATCCCTCCACTTATGATTGCATTTTTTACTATTGCAGGAGCTAACTTGCAATTTAATGTAATTATTTCTGCTGGAGTAATTGGAGCTGTATATATTATCGGTAGAGCATTTGGAAAATTCTTTGGGGCTTATTTAGGTTGTACAATTACTAAATCGAGTCAAAAAGTTAAGAAGTTCTTAGGTGTGAGTTTGTTACCTCAAAGTGGAGTTGCAATTGGGTTAAGTGTTGCAGCTTATAACGCGTTTGCTCCACTAAATTTGGAATACGCCCTGATAGTTAAGAATGTTGTACTAGCTTCAGTTTTGTTCTTTGCATTAACAGGTCCTGTTCTAGTTAAAATTGCATTATTTAAAGCAAAAGAAAACACTGTTTTAGAAACAGAGAAGGAGTTACCATGGACAAATTCACGAGTTTTGGGAAAATAACCAATAAATATTTACACGGTGATTTAGGAGAACTCATTTTAAATTACGAAGACGAAAATCATTTACAAGTATCTGTATCTTATGAGTATAATAATTTTTACATGTTAGATTATGAAGTTGAAATTAATCTTTTAAATAAAAGTATTGACTTTATTTCTCATCGTTCAAAAGGGTCATTAAATCGAGTTAATCTTTCACGTGAAAAAGAATTTGAACAAGCTGTATCTGATTATTTGTTTGCAAACTAGTGTTACAAATGTAATAGGAATTTGAAAGGTAATTTTCCGATTTTCATAAGTGTTTAATTAAGACGAGAAATATTTTTTTTAGTATTTGATAGATTTGGTGTTATATGGAATCTAACCAGTTGTTTTGAGAAAAAAAAGACTCTTAGTAAAAATCTTTCAATCTTTAACTTTAATAAAAGACTTTGAAATCAAGTGATGAAGCGGATTTTGTTATCCGCTTCTTCTTTTTTGATATAATATATGAAATATAGTATAATTTCAGTGTGACTAGGAAATCACCTCCAAATTGATTACCTTTAAAGTCGCAAACTGAAGGAGGGTATAAGGAATAGTATTTTGTTTTTAGAGAAGTAGACTCTATTTATACATATATTTTGGTTCAAGGAAAAGTATGGGTTTTAGCGGTAAAGTAAAAGGAAGGTAGGTGGCCTTCCTTTTTTTCTAAACAAAGTTATTGATTTTTAAAAACTCGTTTGCTATAATATAATAGCGCTAAAGATGTGGGCGGGTAGCGAAGTGGTTAAACGCAGCAGACTGTAACTCTGCTCCTTAGGGTTCGGCGGTTCAAATCCGTCCCCTCCCACCATTTTAATATTTTTAGCAGTATTATTAGGGGTGTGGTGTCAACGGTAGCACACCGGTCTCCAACACCGTTAGTACGGGTTCAAATCCTGTCACCCCTG
>JAOZSP010000025.1:0-1172 GCA_029939615.1 Candidatus Izemoplasma sp.
AATTCAATTGCCACTTCTTTCATTTTGAAAGCAGCTTCACTAGCATAACCTTTCCCAAAATATCTACTATTAAAAATATACTTAATTTCATCTTTTTCAAACTCTTTAACGTAATTACATCCACAATACCCAATAACCTTACTACCTTCTTTAAGACGTATTGCATATACTAAGTTCATCTTATCAATTGAAAAAGATTTAATGAAAAACTGTATCCATTTCTTTACTTGTTCTTTTGAATAAGTGTTACTCCCCGGTAAATATTTACAAACTGTTTCATCACCTAATATCTCAAACAAATCATCAAAATCATTTTCCGTAAATGGTTTATACAATAATCTTACCGATTCTAACTTGTTAAAATCCATATTTAGTTACTCTTTATAATGTTTTTCATTATTAAATATATTTACTTCATCTAACCTTTCAACAACCATATCTTGTAATCCCTCAATATTACAAAAAACAAATTGGAAAACTACACCCTGTGGCATTTCTTTAACCGTGATTATAGTTTGTTTAAGATCACCATATTTAAACGCTCTAAATTTACCATATTTATACTCACTAATTGATATAAATAAATCTTCTGTTATTGGAATCTCAAAATCCTTATTTGCTCCTCCAGGAGTTAAATTATAATACTTAAGACTATTATCATATATAGCTAAAGCTCCCGCTTCACCATCAAGCAAAACATCAAAATGTTTCTCATCAAATGTGATTTTACTTCTCTTTCTTTCAATACCTTTATGTGTTAATTTTCTAAGTCCAAAAATTATTGTAAATAACAACCCAAAAACTACTAACCCTGTTAAAAGACCTCCAAAAAATTCTCCACCTAACAACATTAATATAAAAATTATTATTCCAACCAAAGCACTATAAATAAGTGAAACTCGTAAACTGAGTTTCTCTCTTGTTTTAATAAGTTTGTTTAAATCTATATACCTCATAATTACACCTCCAAACTCTATTATATAGAAATATGATAGATTTTACAAATAGGAATAAAAATCCAATCATATACTATATTTTAAAAAGAAAAAGGATTTTCATCCCTTCTTTAACAATCTTTTATAGGTTAAATCAATTCCAATTGCTCCAATAGGTGCAGTAACAATAATCGCTAACACCGCTAAAGCCAAAATAAGTTCTCCTGACTTTACTCC
>JAOZSP010000025.1:1182-14657 GCA_029939615.1 Candidatus Izemoplasma sp.
ATAGCTGCCTGAACTGTTGCTTTTGGGATATAGGAAATACCACTAAAGATTCTCTCTTTTTTATTTAGATTCGTTCCAATCAAACATAACTGAACACCACTAACTCTAAATATAAGTTCAATTAATAATAATAGTAACGCAAATAATCCTGCGCCTAAAGCAACTCTAACATCAACTGCTGCCCCAACTAAAACAAACAATACTAATTCCGCAAAAACCCAAACCTTAGAAAATTTATCTCGCACTCTTAGTGCTCTTTCCTCAGATTGATTTAGAAAAGTAATCCCAATAACCATAACAGCTAGTAAAGCTGACATAGGTATAAATTCATTTATAAATTCTTCAAAAGAAATTATAAAGAATGACGATGCAATAATTATTAAAACCTTTATAGTATCCCTTACTCTAAACTTCGCAAAAAACACTGATAAAAGATATCCAATAATAATTCCAACAACAACTCCAACTATAATAGCAAGAGGAACAGTAATTAAACTATTAAAACTCAAATTCCCCGACATATACATACTTAAAAACGAAGTAAATAGTACAATAACATAAATATCATCAACACTAGCACTAGCCATTATTAAATGAGGAATCCTTTTTTCTTGTCCATATTTCCCATCCATTAATTTAATCATTTTAGGAACTACAACAGCAGGCGATACCGCAGCAAGCACACTACCTAGAATTGCAGCTTCTAAATACGATATCTGAAAAAACATAGGAGCAAATATAATAACCGCAATAATTTCCAAAGTAGCGGGAATAAAAGCCATTAAGATCGCAGGTCTTCCAATTCTTTTTAAATCACTAATATCTAAAGATAACCCTGCTCTTAATAAAATAATAACTAAGGCCATTGTCCTAAGTTCACTTGAAACATCTAGAATCTCAGGACTAATCAAATCTAAAACAAACGGTCCTAACACAATCCCAGTAATTATCATTCCTAAAAATCCAGGTAATTTGCTCTTCACAAACACTTCACCTAAAATTAGTCCTACAGTAAAAATCAAAGCCAAACTCAACAACATAAAATCATCTCCAAAATATAATTAAAAAGCTGAGACTTCTAGCACATACATGCAGAAGTCATCAGCTATAATTTAGCGGTTTTAGTTTACACTAAGGGAGAACCTCATTCCCTAAAATCTATTATACACAATATTTATATTTATTCAACTATCCCTTTATTCTCTTTAGGCAATAAAAGGTAGAATAGCACAATAACAACAACTACACCTATTAGATGAGCTCCGACATAAAGAATAATATTATTAACCCCAAAAACACCTAAAATAGAAGCAACTAATAACTCGTTTTCCAGCCCAAAATAAGCTGCAAGTACACTTCCTAAAACACTACCAAATACAAGTATAGGAATTATCCTTAAAGGTCTTCTATAAGCAACTTGAAGTGCTCCTTCAGTAAGACCGAACAAAGAACCGAACAAAGCTATTTTCTTAGTCTTAAAATCATCAACATTAAACCTACTTGGCATTAATAATAATCCCAAATAAACACTTAAAGGAGGGATAGTTACACTCACTAAAGCAGGTCCTGTAATATGATAAAACCCATCTAAATAAAACGCTAAAACAAAACTAAACGCTAATTTATTAAAAGGACCTCCTAAATCAAGCGCAGTTAACATAGCTAGAATTGAAACAAGTAAAATAACCTCAGTAGTTTTCACACCTAAAATATAGTCCTTAATGCTATCTAGAATTAATAAAATTCCCGGAGCCGCCATATAAAGAATCATATAATAAGATACAATAAAACTAATTCCCCCAATAACTACATATCCAATAATTAGATTAACAGAATTATTTTTAATCATAATTTTACTAGTAATACATCTAGCCAAATAACCAATTAATAATCCTCCAAGAATTCCTCCAAAAAAGCCTAACCCCCATTTTTCTAAAAAGAACCCTAAAATTAATGCGGGTATAAATACAAGTTTATCACAAATAGAATTAGCGATAAACGCAGTTAAAACAGGAATAATTAATAAATAAATATAAGATGAAATATCAAAATTTACACTTTTAATAATATTAGAATTAATAAGTGCTAATAGGATAGAATAAATAATAATTACCGGAATGACATATTTAATACCATTTATAATATGTTTCCCCATATCTTTAAATGATCTACTTAATACCTTTTTCAATATACTCCTCAATAGTAATAACTTTAATTCCATGTTTTTCAAGTAGCTTAGTAGTAACACCTTGTCCTTTAATTACCTTATTAGAAAATGATCCATCATATATAAATTCACTACCACACGAAGGACTTTTAGCTTGTAAAATAGCGTATTTAACATTGTTTTCTAAAGCTATTTGTAGTGTCTTTTTTGCTCCTAAATTAAATTCATTAGTTACATCTAATCCTTCTTTTGATAATACCTTACTTCCAACTATTTCAGAAGGTATACGCGGTGTACTCATACCACCTAACTGTTCAGGACAAACAGGAATTACTAATCCTTTATCAAACAAATCTTTTGCTACTTCATGGAAATTATTTTTACCATTATATTTACAATTTTCTCCTATTAAACAAGCACTAATTAAATACATAATATTCCTCCTACTCTAATATCATTTTACCACAAAAAAACAGGATTTCTCCTGTTTAAAATATTAAAATACCGATGACTCCTGCAATTGCTATATAATAAATTGGATGATGTTTCCATTTATTAGTTAATATAAAGAAAACAAAGAACATCGCAATCGCTTTAAAATTAAATAAATCAATTAATTTATCAGTTTGATTAAATAAATCAATATCAACTAAACTAATTAAAGCAATACTAGTCGCTGCTGCTAAAATAAGTCCTGTTACCGCAGGTCTAAGTCCAACAAAAACACCATTAACATATTTATTATCACGGTAATGCATAACAAATTTAGCTATCAACATAATAATTATAATACTAGGAGTAACTAATCCTAAAGTAGCAATAATACTACCTAATATTCCATATTGTGAGTACCCTACATAAGTTGCTATATTTACACCAATCGGTCCCGGAGTTGATTCACTAACTGCAATCATATCTGCAAACTGTAAATTAGTTAACCATCCTCTTGTTAATACTTCTTCTTGTAACAAGGGAATTGCTGCTAACCCACCACCAATAGTAAAAATACCTACTTTAAAGAAAATCAAAAACAAATAAATATATTCCATTATGTTTTCGCCCCCTCTTTAAGTGAACTAATAATTATTCCTAAAATTCCTGAAACAATTACTACGTATATTGGGGAAATACTAGTAAACACTATAATACTAAAAGCACCTAATGCAATAACTACTTGAATCCAATTAGTTATTGATTTCTTACCCATATTAATAACTGCATTTAATATTAATACTACTACAATAACTCTTATACCAGTAAAAGCACTAGCAACATATACATTATCAGAAAAAGCATCAAAAAACTTAGCAATAGAAATAATGATAACCCATGAAGGAGTAACCATTCCAAAAGTAGAAAATATAGCTCCTAAAATTCCACCTTTTTTAAATCCAATAAAAGTTGAAGTATTAATCGCAATAATTCCTGGTGTACTTTGCCCTATCGCAAAATAATCAAGCATCTCTTCATCAGTTGCCCAACCATATTTTTCAACAACTTCTTTACGAAGCATAGGTAACATCGCATATCCGCCACCAATAGTAAATAATCCTACTCTAAAGAAAACAGCGAATAATTTAAAATAAATACTTCCTTTTATTTTTTCAGCCATAATAATACTCCTTATATGAAAACTCATATATATACTACATTATTTATCGTTCTAATGCAAATTATTATATTGTGAAAGTAACACCTGTAAGTTCTTCTGATAAATCCCATAACTTGTAAGCGTCATCTTTATTATGTGATTTTCTACTTGATTTAACAACGACAGGTAATCCTTTACCTCCAAATACTCCTCTAGGACCATAATAAGTACCTTTTTGAGCCATAGTATCAACACTAGCTCTAACACCAGCCATCGCTCCAAAATAAGCATCATGAGAGTATATTTTCATAAAGAACTCAAATACTTTATTCTGGAAACCTCGTTTTATATGACGACCTAAATTAGTATGAGAAATACCAGGATGTCCAGCTAGAACTTTAACATTTAACCCAGCCTTATCAACTCTTCTTTGTAACTCATATGTGAATAACAAATTCTCCAATTTAGATCTTGCATAAGCAAATGCAGGTGAATAACCTTTTCCATTATCAAATAATAGATTATTAAAATTCATTTTACCAAACTTATGAGCAATACTACTAATATTCACTATTCGTGAATCCTCAGTATTCTTAATAATATCAAACAGTAACGCCGTTAAAACAAAATGCCCAAAATGATTAACTCCTTGTTGTTGTTCAATCCCATTTAAAGTTACTCCATAAGGGGTTGTCATTATACCAGCATTATTTAGTAAGATATCTAGCTTATCGTATTCATTTAAAAACATAAAAGTAAATCTCTTTATTGATTTAATACTACCTAAATCTAACTCCATTACAACAAGGTTTGCCTTAGGACTTTCTTTCTTAATTTCCTCTAATGCAACTTGTCCTCTATCTAAAGACCGACACGCCATAATTACTTGTGCATTTTTCTTAGCATACATTTTTACAGCTTCAAATCCTAATCCACTATTTGCGCCTGTAACAAGTATTATCTTTCCTGATAAATCAGGGATATTTTCTTCATTCCATTTTGGCTTTTTCATAATTTCTCCAATCAATGAGTTATTATTTCTCGTAAACCCATAATATCATATTCGTTTTTTAAAATCAAAAATACGAGAAAATAATAAACATTATAATAGTCTTTTACCAAAAAAAATGATAGATTATTAATGAGGTGTTCACCATGACAACAAAACAACTAATATACACCGCACTATTCGCATCTATTGGAATCGTGTTACCCCAAGCATTTCACTTTATCGGTGGAAGCACACTAGGAATAGTATTCTTACCAATGCATTTACCAGTATTTATAGGCGCAATGTTACTTGGTCCTTTAAGTGGAGTTATAATCGCAATAGTATCATTAACTATTGGTGTTACGATAGGAATGCCCACAATGCCAATTGCCTTTTTTATGGTTTTTGAAATGACGACATATGCATTAGTTTCAGGATACCTATACTATAAGAAATCCCTTAATATCTTTGTATCACTAATTATTGCTAAAATATCAGGTATGATAGTTTCATTAATAGTTATCAATATTGCTGTAATCTTATTTTCACTTGCACTACCTCCAGTATTTGGAACTATCGCAATGTTTACAGTAAGCATTCCCGGAATAGTAATTCAATTAATACTAGTACCGATTATCGTTATTCGAGTTAAAGGAGCATTTGAATCTAATGAAGGATTATCTTAAATTATTTGAATTAGACCAAAATAAAACATGTTTTATACTAAAAGAAGAGAAAATAATTTTTTCCTCTATAGAAAAAGGTGTTAAACCACTCCTAGACTATTACCACGAATTCGGTATTTCTGATATCCCTTTACTAGTAGTCGATAAAATAATAGGAAAAGGTGCTACTGTTTTAGCTATTTTAATAGGTGCAAATAAATTAGTTACACCAATAATTAGTAAAGATGCGTTATCTCTAGCTAATGAATATCATATAGAAACAACATATAATACTGTTGTCCCTTATATAATTAATAGGGATAATGACGGACGTTGCCCAATTGAATCTTCTGTAGTTGAAATTGATAATATCATTGACGGCTATAACAAAATTATTAAATCATTAAAAGCCTTATCAAAAAAATAGTCTGCACTTTTAGAAAGTGTAGACTATTTTTATTTGTTTAGTGGAGGTCTTGGACCATAATATTGATAATATCTCGCTTCAATTCGTCCGTTATATAATTTTCTTTGACGATCAGCTGGCTTATGATATGTTTTCTCAAAATCTTCATAAGCAGTCAAAATATATTTACTCCATGTATCTAGTTTATTAAATATATTTCCCATATCTTTATATATTTTTATTACTTCATTTTCATTAGAAAGTCTTTCACCATATGGAGGGTTACTAATTAAGATTCCATAATCGTTCTTATATTTAATATCCCTAAAATCACTAGTAGTGAAAGTAATACAATCATCAACTCCTGCTTCTTCAGCGTTTTCTTTAGCTGCGTCTATGTTTCTTTCAAGAATATCAGAACCAAAAATTGTTATTTCAGAATCATAATCAATTGCTTGGAATGCATCTTTTACTTCTTTTTTCCAAATTTCTTTTCCGATAAAAGACCAGTGTTTAGAAGCAAAATCACGACTAATACCAGGTGCAATACTTCGACCAATTAAAGCAGCTTCAATTGGAATAGTACCTGAGCCACAAAAAGCATCATAAAGAACTCTGTCTTTATTCCAAAAACTTAGCATTATTAAACTAGCCGCTAATGTTTCTTTCATTGGTGCTTCAACAGTTTTTACACGATAACCTCGTTTATGTAACGCCGTTCCTGATGTATCTATTGTTAAAGTAGCAACATCTTTTAATATTGATATTAAGACAGTATAATCTGCACCTGTTTCTTTAAACCAAGTAACATTATATTCTTTTCTTAAATTTTCAACAATTGACTTTTTTACAATTGCTTGACAGTCTGAAATACTAAATAACTTAGATTTTACTGATTTACCGTTAACAGTAAATTTTCCATCTTCAGGAATATATTTTGCCCAATCTAAGTTTTTTGTTTTATCAAAAAGCTCATCAAAAGTATAAGCTTTAAATTCACCAATTTTAAGTAGTACTCTATCGGCACTTCGAAGCCATAAATTAGCTCTAGCTATCCCTGCTTCATCACTTAAAAATGTGACTTTACCGTTTTCTGTTTTTGTTACTTTAAATCCTAATTTAATTAACTCTCTTTTTGCAATTGCTTCAATACCGAAGGTAGTTGTAGCAATTAATTCATATTGTCCCATAATATCTCCTTAAAAAACTTATCTTTTTGAAGATAATGCTGAGTAAGTATAATCAACCTTTTTATCTAATTCTAATTTGCTAGCAGCATCTTCATCAATAATAATAGTACAATTTGGATGAAGTTGCAAGATTGTCGCGGGAACTTTATTACTTATTTCACCATTTACTGTTTTGTTAATAACTTCTGCTTTCTTTATACCTGACGCTATTAAAATGATTTTTTTTGCATACATAATATTCTTAATTCCCATTGTTATTGCGAATTTAGGTACTTCTTCTATACTACTAAAAAAGCGTGAGTTATCTTCTCTAGTTTGTTCATCTAACTCAACAATAAATGTTTCATTACTTAAAGATGTTCCTGGTTCATTAAATCCAATATGTCCATTACTTCCAATTCCTAATAATTGAATATCTCGTTGATTACCTAAAAGTTTATTATCGTATTCCTCAGCTAAATCATCGACTCTTGACAAATCATTATTCGGAATATTAATATTATCATCATTAATATCTACATCTTTAAATAAATTTTCATACATAAAAGAATAGTAACTTTCAGGGTGTGATCTACTAATACCCACATATTCATCTAAATTAAAAGTCTTTACATCTTTAAATGATATTATATTTTTTTTGTATGCATCGATTAAGTTCTTATAAATCCCTAGTGGTGATGAACCTGTTGCTAGTCCTAATTTCAATTTGGGATTTACAATCAATGCTTTAATCACTATGGCAGCTGCTTGTTGTGATGCATCTGCATAGTCTTTACATATAATAATTTTCATATTTTTTCACTCCATTAAATCCTATAATCTTATTGTATTATTTTTTATGTTTTTCTAAAGATTCACGAATATTCCCGTTATTCTCAGTTAAAATTTCTTCTATTATTTTTACATCTTCTATTTGAGAAATTATACTGAAAATAGCGTATTTTACTGATTTGAATTTCAGTAAATACTCCTCAGCTATGTCTTCAGATACTCCCGTTATTTCCATAACTATTCTTTGTGCTCTTGAAACTAATTTATTATTTGTCATTTGAACATCAATCATTAAGTTTTCATAGACTTTTCCAATCTTAACCATTGAAGCAGTTGTAATCATATTTAAAATTAGTTTTTGAGCTGTTCCTGATTTCATTCTTGTTGAACCTGTTAGAGGTTCAGCACCAGTAACAGCTTCTATTGGATATTTTGATACTTGAGCTATTTCAGAATTCTCACTTGTTGTAACACAAGCTGTATTACAACCTAATTCATTAGCATATTCAACAGCACCTATTGGATAAGGTGTACGTCCACTTGCTGCAATTCCGATAACAAAATCTTTAGCAGTTAAATTATATTTTTTTAGATCTTTTACTGCTTCTTCTTTTGAATCTTCGGCGTCTTCAACAGCGTATTTAAGAGCATGATCGCCACCAGCGATAATTCCAATAACTACCTCATTCCCTACACCAAAAGTAGGAGGTACTTCACTAGCATCTAAAACTCCTAGTCTACCACTAGTACCTGCACCTAAATAAAATAATCTTCCTCCATTAGTAAATGTTTCAGTTACAACATCGACAACAGCAGCTATTTGATCAATAGCCTTTTCAACCGCTAGAGGGACTGATTTATCTTCATCATTGATAAGTTTTAGAATTTCACAAGTTGAACTCAAATCAATATTCTTAGTATTTTCATTTCTTTTTTCTGTGCTAATTTTACTTATATCAACCACTTTATCACCTCTTAGAAATTTTTGTAAGGCCTAGATAATAAGCTCCTTTTACAGGTTGTTCATCATCTGTACAAATCTCATAATTCATTTTGTATTTTTTAAGCTCACTGATTATTGTATCTATAACGTAAGGAGCATTTAACAAGAATCCTCCTTTAAATCCAATCATAACATTATCTTTTTTCTCAAACTTGTTGTAAGCATAAAATGCTTGTCTAGCTAAATGTTTTCCTTGTGTAATAAATAATTCAATTGCTTCTTTGTTTCCTTCTAATGCATATTTTGAAATAAATAATGATAGTTTTGCGATATCTCTTTTGCTACTATTGTAAACAAAGTTTTTGATATCATAATGACTTTCACAATTTATCTCTTTTAGGATTGCTTTTGATAATACGGAATACTCCATATTTAATTCATTTTCTCTTATAATTCTTTTCAAAGAATTAATTGCAAGATGATAGCTTGATCCTTCGTCACCTAGTAAATGGCCAAATCCACCTAACATCTTACTTACATTGTCTTCACTTTTCATGATAATACTACCTGTACCACCTAATATCATAATAACATTCATATTTCTATTCTTCTTAACTGAATATAGTGCTATTTCTGCATCATTAGTTAGGTTAATACTGGTTTTGTATTTATCTTTTAGGTAGTTTTCATATCCTTTTCCTCTTGGTAATTTAGATATTCCAGCTATTCCTAGTTGAATATGTACTAATTCATCACCTTCATTTAGGTGTGTTATTATAGTGTCTATCGTGTGTTCAATATTTCTCATTGAAACTTCAACGTTTACACTAAAATTAGAATATCCATTTTCAAATCTAAAAATTTCATTTCCTTTTTCATCATATAATGCCCCTAAGGTGTTTGTTCCACCACCATCTATCCCGATATAATATTTACTCATAAGTAATTGGAACCTTTCCTTTTAATATTAGTTCACCTTTTAGATATTCAATTAATCCTTTAACTGAATTAGGTGTGTATTCATAAAAACATACATAGTTCTTAATTTGACTTTCGTTAAGGAGATCATAGGGATTTCGCATTGCGATAACATGAAGTTCAATATCTTCTTTTGACATTTCATTAACTAAATCTAATTGTGCTTTATAAATATTTCCATTGTATGTGCACACTACTACTTGATTATAATCTCTTGATAGTTTTACTGCTTCTCTAATACTATCTTTTGATACTCTTGAATGAATTTCTAAAGTATCAAGCTGTGGTAATTTTTGCTTTACTATTGTAATGATGTCATATGATCCATCTTCCTCATCAGCAATAGTCGTCGTTGTTGGTTTAACAGCTATTACTAGTGTTTTACCTTTTTTTACAAACTGTTTACCACGAATTAGTGTGGCACCATTTTTTACAATGTTATATGACATTTCTTTAGTTTTGTCATTTTCAACAATGCTTTTTACTTCACAATATTTATTAGTAAAATTAATTGCATCTAATTCTTCTTTATATTTTAATACTCTTGATACTCTTTCATTTAAATCTTCTTCACTAAGTTCCCCTGAGGAAATAGCTTCTCTAATTCTCTTTATTGCTCCAATTTGAAGATTCTCTTGATGTGACAAGCAAAGTAAATTTGCTCCGGCTTGAACAGCCATTAATGCCCCTTTTTCGGTTGTATAATTATTTTGGATTGCTTTCATTTCCAAACAATCTGTCATAATTAATCCTTCAAATTTTAATTGTTGTCTTAATAAGCCTGTCAAGCATTTTTTAGAAAGTGTTGTAGGTAAATCATCTTCTGTATAAGCTGGGAAATTAATGTGTGCACTCATTATTGCTTTAATTCCATCATTAATAGCTTTTTTGAAAGGATAAAGTTCTACATTCTCTAGTCGTTCTCGATCATAACCAATTGTTGGTAAAGCTAAATGAGAATCTAGTTGTGTATCTCCGTGTCCTGGAAAATGTTTAGCAGTTGCTATAACGTTTTCTTGAAGACCTTTAATAAACTTAGTTCCATATTCACTTACAACTTTTGGGTTATCAGAGAAACTTCTAACTCCAATTACAGGATTTTGGGGATTGTTATTAACGTCTAACACAGGAGCTAAATCAATATTAATTCCTAACGCTTTTAACTCTTGTCCCATATGTTTTCCTGAAAGGTAAGCATTATTACTATCATTACTAGCAGTAATAGTCATTGCGCCAGGGAAGAATGTTCCTCCATTACGTAATCTCGTTACCATTCCACCTTCTTGATCAATACTAATTAGAAGTGGAATTCCGATATTTTCTAATGCTAATTTTTGAAGATTTTTTGTTAATGTATGTACTTGTTCCATTGATTTAACGTTTCTTGTAAATAAAATCACGTTTCCTGCACAGTAATTTTTTATTAGGTTTATAGCATGATCATCTACTTCAAGTGCATCAAATCCAAACATAATTAATTGTCCTACTTTTTGATCAATAGTTAACTTATTGATATCATAGTTATTCATATAAATGATACCTCTCTTTCACAACTTTAAAAATTTTAGAATCAATTTCTAATTTAGAAGTAATCTCATCTAAATTTAGTTTGTTTGTTCTTAGGAAGTCGCTACCAGTAAGCAAATCAATCATTGGGTGCATACCTTCTTTATAAGGTTTCCTGAAGTCAAATTCTCGGTTGTTTTCATTAATTAAATACATTAGAGTATATCCCACTAATACGGGCTTAAACTCATTTTTATTTGTTATATATATATCTATTCCTTGACATAATTCATCTTTGTGTTTTGAGAATGTTGGAGTGAAGAATAATTTTCTAAACCTTACTCCTTTTAAATTTCTTTTTTGCAAGTCTAATAATAGTTTATCAACATCAAGCCAAGGTGCTCCTATAATGGAAAATGGCTTTGTTGTTCCTCGTCCTTCTGATACATTTGTACCTTCAAAAATACAAGTAGCTAAATAAGTAAATGTACTTAGCGGAGTTGGAATATTTGGAGAAGGTAACACCCATGGTTGTTTTGTATCTTCAAACAGCATATCACGAGTGTAACCATCCATTTTTATGATCTTTAATTTACAATTAATTCCATATTCCTTGTTGTATAAAGCAGCTAATTCTCCAACGGTAAGTCCATACCTTTGAACTAAAGGATAATACCCTACAAACGATCTGAAATTCATATCTAGAATATTCCCTTCAACTTCCCGTCCTCCTACTGGATTAGGTCTATCAAAAACAATAAATTCAATATCATTCTCAGCAGCCGCCATCATAGTATAAGCTAAAGTATATATATATGTATAATAACGAGCTCCAACATCCTGAATATCAAAACATAATACATCAATATTCTCTAACATTTTTGGTGTTGGTTTTTTGGTTTTTCCATATAATGAATATACCATACAACCCGTTTTGGGATCGATGTAATCATCTAATCTAACACCAGCTTGCAAATCGCCTCTAACGCCGTGTTCTGGCGAATAAAGAGAAACTAGATTTGTTTTGGAATTAAGAATATCAATCGTTGATACAAAATTACTATTTATACCTGTAGGGTTAGTTATTAACCCTACTTTTTTATTATTAAATAAATAGAGATAATCATCTATCTTGTCAATACCTACTTTAATCATTTTTATCACCAAAATTCGATAAGAAGAAGACAATATCTCTTGTGATTAGTGAGTCAACTAGTAAAACTAATGACACACCCATAAATATAAATATCATCGCCGTCGGCGGATAAATAAGTAATAAGAATACTGCAGAGTTAACAATCAAAAGTACTAACGTACGGAAATAGTATTTCCCAGCAATAATAAAAGATAATTTAAACAACGTAATTAGCCTTGTTCTAGGGTAAACCTTAACTACTACAATAGAACATACTGATACAGCATATAAAGCAGCTAGTAAAGCTAATGTAACATAATACCCTATTTGATAAAAAGTTGAAGGAGAGGTCTCTAATATGGTTGAATAGTAACGGACATTTAAGAATCCTAAGGTAACACTAAAACCGATGATAAATCCTATCAACATTTTTCTTGTTATATCTTTTTTAAAATAACCAAAAAAGCCACTAAACAATTTAACATTTTCACCTTTTGTATAGTCGTGAAACATGTTATAACCTGCTGAAATAGCTGGATAAATAGTTATTACTGGTAACGAACAAACAATAACCATTAAGTTGATCGTTACCAGTCTAATAATCCAATCAGCAAATACATTAATTTTTGAGTTAACTAACTTTTCAAAATTCATAATGCTTCCTCCGTTAGCCTACAATACCTGTTCTTTCAATTGATTCAACAAATTGTTTTTGCACGAATAAATACATAATTAATAATGGTAACATCATTAACAGTGCAGCAACATTTGAGATTTAAGCTAAGAATAATGGGTTCTCCCAAACATCTTGTCCAATCAAATCAAGTCCACCAGTATAGAATAAAGCGGCATACATTCCTTCAGCAGCGTTTATTAACTGCATTGTTAATAAAGGAAAATCTACTGAACTTACTTCAAATATTTTAACGTAATAAACATCATTCCACTGCCATACAAATGCAAATAGTCCAACAGTAATTAATGCTCCACGAGCATTTGGTAACATTACATTCCAGAATGTTCTAAAGACACCAGCACCATCGATCATTGCTGACTCTTCTAGTTCCATTGGTAATCCTCTAAAGAACTGTCTGAAGATGTAAATAAAGATACCACTTCTAATTCCCATTCC
>JAOZSP010000155.1 GCA_029939615.1 Candidatus Izemoplasma sp.
TGTTTTGAAAAATTTCTTTACCATCATCTATGTTGTACATTGTTTTAATTGTGTTTTCCATTAACTTTAAAACATCTTCATTTGCTTCTTTTAACGGGAAATATTTTTTGGTTAAGTTTACTTTTCGTGGTGATGTTTTTTGTTCTTTTTTTATTAATAAACAATCGATAGAACGTTCAAACTTTAAATGAAGACCACGAAGTTTGTGGGTATTAGGATTATTTATATCGTAAACACCAACTTTGTTATAAACATACGGATGAATATGAACATCTAAACTATAATGACAGATAAATCCTACTAAGAATGAGTAGGTGTTTATGTTATAGTTTTGTTTAACGTAATTTGTCATTCCAATTAATAGCTCTCTCGTGTTGTAACGATGCATATCATCAGCTATTTTACGTTGTCTTTTATGATCTTTATCAAAAGTATTATAGTACATTGGATCTGGTCCATGTGCACCTAAGAAGGCGATAGAAGTATCTATGCTGTTAGATAGTTTATTAATTACGTCTTCTGCTAATCTTGAATGCATGTAAATATCTGCCATATTAAACCAAACTTTCTAGGTAATCCTTAAAGTATTGTGGTAATTCTGATTCAAATTCAATATATTCTTTAGTTGTTGGGTGAATAAAGCCTAATGTTTTAGCATGTAAAAATTGGCCGTGAGTGATATCGGTTTTTCTTCTACCGTATTTTGGATCACCAACAACAGGATGATTAATATAGTTTAAATGAACGCGTATTTGATGGGTTCTACCTGTTTCTAAAATACATTCAATTAAAGTATTTTCTGTATATCTTGTTATCACTTGGAAATTAGTTACAGCTGGTTTCCCGTTTTCTACTACTTTCATCTTTTGCCTGTTTTTAGGGTCTCTACCTACAGGAGCGTTTACTTTACCTAGGTTATGAGGGATTACTCCTTCTACTAAGGCAACGTATCTTCTTGTAACTGTTTTTAAACGTAGTTGTTCTCCTAAATCTTCTAAAGTTTTAGGGTTTTTGGCAACTACTAATAATCCACTAGTTTCTTTATCAATACGATGAACTATTCCTGGGCGTATTTCACCTTTAATTGCTTGTAAATCTTTAACGTGATATAAAAGTGCGTTTACTAAAGTACCAGTATAGTTACCAGCACCAGGGTGTACAACCATACTATAATCTTTATCGACAATAAGTAAGTCGTCATCTTGATAAACGATATTAATTGGAATATCTTCCGCAATAATATCAATTTCTTTTTCAACAAATTCCTCTAAAGTAATGATATCATCTGTTTTTATTTTATAGTTATTTTTAACAGTAATCTCATTAACTAAAATATTACCTTCTTTGATCATTGCTTGTATTGTACTTCTCGAATAAATAGTTACTTCTGTTAAGAATTTATCAATTCTTTCAAAATTATTTACTTCTGTGACTTTGATTTTTTCCATTTTAACACATCCTCAAAAAAGACATCAATCGCAAAGATAATCATTCCTACTACTAAGAATATATCGGCGATATTAAAAACTCCAAATATAGCTTTATTAAATATAATTAATGATAAGAAATCGGTAACTTCAGCGTATAAGACTCGATCAATTAAGTTACCTATTGCTCCTCCAACCATCATTGCTACTGAGTAGCTGTATAATTGGTTATTATCAAAATCTAGATCTTTAATTAAGTAATAAAAGACACCACCTGATAATATATAAATTGCTAAAAAGAATAGTCGTGGGGCATCGCTAAATCCACCATATGAAATTCCTGTATTTTTAACATGTGTAAAAATAAAGAAATTATCAATAATAGTAAATTCCTCATATAAATCTAAATTCGTAATAATTAAGTATTTAGATACTTGATCTAAGAAAACAATAATTAACGCGATAATTAGAATTATCATATACTTTTTTTTCATAAAAACACCTCGTTAGTGAATATAAATATAGATAATTGCCATAACTATGAATATAATAGCCGTTATAACAACACTAGAATTTGTTTTAAATTTGTCGTAATTGATTTTATCATAAATATTGTAAGTATGTAATGTTTTTATAAATATTTTATTAAAATATACACTTGTGAATGCTAAAAAGGTATAAATTGCTAAAAAGAAGTAAACCATATAAGGTACATATAAGTATATTACTTGAATTATTGGTATTAAAAAGATTGCTCCTAGTAGTAAATAAAATATTAATGCAGTTAGAAATGATTTTAGTATTTCTAACGGTTTATAAGCTTTAAATATTTTACTGATTTCAAAGTTACTCATTAAAAGCACCTCCAAATCGTGATTCTAAATAGGCAATAGCGTCATCCAAACTTTCTACAGGAACAAGAATCATGTCAGTATCTAGTGTTTCTAATACTCTTAAAGCTTCGATATAATTATCAGTGTCACTATCTGATAAATATGGAACAAAGAATATATCAATATTGTTCATTGCTGATGTGATAATTTTTTGTTCAATCCCACCAATTTTACCAACATTACCGTCTACATTGATAGTACCTGTTCCAGCAATCATTAATCCGCCTGTCATGTCGTTTGGTGTTAACTGGTTAAAGATATATAACGATTGCATTAAACCACCACTAGGACCACCAGTGTTATTTTTAGCTATATTATATTCTATTTCAGTAGCTGTAATTTCTGTATAATCTTTAATATAAGCTCCAAATGCACATGTTCCGTTATCAAGGTCGTGTTTTGTTATATCGAAAATTAATTCAACATCATCTCTTAAAACAATAAATGTTGCTATTTCGTTACAACCAACTTCACTATATTCTTCATGAGGTTCAAGACCGTTTATACTAATAACTTTATCTCCTATTTGCAGGGTATCTTCATCTAAATATGTATAAGTTAAATAAACAGTAGCATATGTTTCATAAGTTATACTATATCCTGTTTTTGTTATAGCTGAAACTAAGCTAGTAGCAAAACTATCATCTTTCATTTGATAACCCATTACTTCTAAATCATCTATATCGATATAATCGTAATATTCAGGATGTTCACGTAAAGTTACTTTATGTTCTAAATCAGCAATAAAGCGTTGTAAAAGGGATACTTCATTAACAACGATAACACTTGTTGTATGGAAAGACCCGGTTGTTTCATTACCAATATCAACTGTGATAATTGTACTAATATTATCATTATATCCTGGAGCTACTAAACTATATTCGTCTTTTATAAATGAAATTAAAGATACTGATATTAATAAAACAATTAATATTCCTAGTAATATCTTATGTCTATATATAACTATTTTCATTATTCGATTGTCACTTTTACTTTAGCCATTTTACGATAAGTAACACCACTACTATCAAACATACGTCGAGAAGCTATAAATGATTGTTGATCATGATATTTATCTTGTAAATAAATAACTTCTTTTATTCCGCTTTGTATAACGAGTTTAGCACACTCGTTACAAGGGAATAATGTAACGTATAGTTTAGCGTTTTCTAAACTAACTGTTGCGTTTAAAATCGCATTAGGTTCAGCATGAACAACGTATGGATATTTTGATTCTAACCATTCATCGTTTTTCACCCATGGAAAATCTTCATCTTCAACCCCGTAAGGAAAGCCGTTATAACCAATTCCTACAATTCTTTTTTTCTCATTTATTATACAAGCTCCTACTTGTGTTCTAGGGTCTTTACTTCGCATTGCACTTAATAAGGCAACTCCCATAAAGTATTGATCCCATGAAATATAATCTTCTCTTTTCATTGTTACACCCCTAACTTATTTAAGTCAAAACTAATAAGCGCTGCAAGTTTACAGTTGTTATAAACTAATCCTATATTTGATTCTAAGCTTTTTCCTTTAGTTATTTCTACTATTTTCCCTAATAAATAAGGTGTTGTTTCTTTTCCTTTAAT
>JAOZSP010000156.1 GCA_029939615.1 Candidatus Izemoplasma sp.
ACTCATCCATTAAGAATACTTTAGCATCACGTACAATTGCTCTACCTAACGCAACACGTTGTCTTTGTCCACCAGATAATGCTTTTGGTTTACGATCTAAATACGCAGTTAACCCTAAAACTTCACCAGCGTTTTGAACTCTTCTTTCGATTTCATCTTTTGCCATTTTACGAAGTTTTAATCCAAATGCCATATTATCATAAACAGTCATATGTGGATATAATGCATAACTTTGGAATACCATTGCGATATTACGATCTTTAGGAGCAACATCATTTACTAATATATTATCAATATATAATTCTCCTGCAGTAATTTCTTCTAATCCAGCAACCATTCTTAATGTTGTAGATTTCCCACAACCAGATGGTCCTACAAATACGATAAATTCTTTATCTTTTACTTTTAATGAAAAATCAAATACAGCTTGTACATTGTTATCATAAACTTTGTCTAATCCTTTAAATACTAATTCAGCCATTTTAAGTCTCCTTTTAATTAATAGTTTTTTACATCGACTTAATTATATAAAAAAGAGTGTTATTTTAAAATGTGCAAAATGCACAAAAACACTCTTATGATTTAATAATTGTATAACATATACATTGCATTTGCACCAGTAAATGTCTTCACATTAACTTTGGTTGCTTCAATAAAATTATCAATACGATAATTTAGAGTGTTCCGATGCATATATAATTTCTTAGCACTAACACTCGAATTCATATTATTTTCGATAAACTCTCTTACTGTATGAATTACTTCATTACTAGCTTTAGTACTAATGTAATTCTTTATCTCTTTTTTTAATTTCTCATTATTCTTTAGCACTACATAGGTAATAACATCATCAAAAAAATAAACATTATGTGGAAGTTCTTTGATGAATTCTCGTATAGAATTTCCAAGTTCAAATCTTTCTTCTATATATGGTTCTATAAATATGGTTACTAACGAATCAAAATCGTCAATCAAAAGCATTTGAAAACTTTCAAAATCAATTGGCTCTTCGTTAAAATAATCATTATCAAACAAGGTTATTATATCATCCTTAATATTCTCAGTTGTAATATTATCTCCTAAACTACTAAAAAATTGAATTAGTTCTTCATTTAGGTTTTCTTGATATATGTATATTCTTCTTTTCATATATTTCACCCTATTACCTTAATAATATTATCTATCTGATTCTCGACGTTTATAGTTTTTATTAATCGCTTTATCTTTATACATATTGTCATCTGCTTCAACCAATATGTCATCATTTGTTTTATTAGATGATTTATTATAAAAACTATATCCATAACTAAATTCTACTGTAAAATTCTTGCTATATTCTTCTAATTTCCCTTTTAATAAATGCTTAGTAATGAGTACTCTTTCTTCACAATAATCTTTACAAACAATTAAGAACTCATCCCCACCAAATCTAGAAACTAAGGCGTCTTCTTTAAACACTTCTAGTAGTTTATTTGCGTAATCTATTAAAACTAAATCCCCTATTGAATGTCCAAACTCATCGTTTATTTCCTTAAAATTATCGATATCAATCATAATAACTGCGAAATCCTTTTTTTTAGTAATTAAACTATCAATATAGTCTACAGCTACAGATCTTGTAAACAGTTTTGTAAGATAATCTTTAGATGAATTAATTGTTTCCAAAATTATGTATGTAGAGAATATCCCTAATGCCATCATTGAATACAATGATATAATTCCGTAGTTAAATACTTGGATTACTCCTCCCACCGTTGGGAAAAGTACAAATAATACTATACCATAGAAAGCAATTTTATCAATTTCTTTTCTTTTACAATAAGTTAAATATAGAATATAACTCACAAGAAGAAGTAATATGCCCATATCAATATAAATAAAAGGTTTTCTCTCATATACATTCGTAATACTTATTGTATAAAGAACTGGATAGATAAAATTTACAATACTAAAAACTACTCCAATAATAAATGGTTGTAGGTAAAACCACCTTTTTTTTAGCCGCTTATAAGAACTAAACAATTTAAAGTCAATATATTGTGCCCAAAATGCACCCAATAATGGTGTCAGTAGAAATAGTAAAAAATTAAACCAATAATTCGAATAGTACAAAACTACATTGTCTTTCCCATCTATAACATGAGAAACTCCTTCAAATATCAGCAAAAAAACATTCAAAATGATTAAATTCCGAAACAGTATTCCACTAAAACTGTAGAAATCCTTTTTTACAGTTAAAGTTACTAAAACAACAAGTAAAACTAAAGCTGCATACAAATTAATATATAATCCCAAAATTGGTTGCATGTGTATCCTCCCGTAAAAACATTAATAAATGAATATGATGTTTTATATTATTATATCATACATTATATACTAATTAAAAGATATAATAAAAGCCCAAAAACGGGCTTCTAAAGAGTTTTATAGTATTTCAGTATTTAAACATATTGTATCTTATTACTTAAACATAACTCATCTATCTGACTCTCTACGTTTATAGTTTTTATTAATTGCTTTATCTTTATACATATTATGGTCTGCTTCAACTAATATTTCACTTTTCGAGCTACTCGATGTTTTTTTATAAAAACTATATCCATAGCTAAATTCTACTTTAAATTGTTTGTTGTAATTAACAAGTTCGTCTTTCAATCTTTGCTTAGCAGTCATTAATAATTCTTCACTACAAGTTTTACAAATTACTACAAACTCGTCTCCACCAAATCTAGAAACTAATGTATCATCTTCAAATACTTTTAGTAATAGTTTCCCAAAATCAAATAAAACTAAATCTCCAATAGAATGCCCAAACTCATCATTGATATCTTTAAAATTATCAATATCTATCATAACAACTGCGAAATCACTTTTCTTCGTAATTAAATTATCAATAAAGTCTACTGCTTTTGATCTGGTAAATAATTTTGTCAAGTAGTCTTTAGAAGAGTTTATAGTTTCTATAGATATATAAGCTGAGAAAATCCCTAATGCCATCATTGAATACATTGACATACTACCGTAATTTAATGCTTGGATTGCTCCTCCCATTAATGGAAACGTTACTAATAGTGTTAATCCCCAGAATACACTTCTATCTATATTTTTTCTTTCTTTTATCGTTGACAATAAAAAGTATCCGAAATAGGAAAATATTATTATCGCAATAACATAGAAAAATACTCCTCGTGTATACACATTATCACTGCTTAACTTAAATAGTATCGGCTTAAAGAAGTTTATTATGATAAAAATCACTCCAAGAGCAAAAGGAATCCAATAGAAAACTTTGCTCTTAAACCTTTCAAATGAATGAAAGAGTTTGAAATCTATATATGCACCAAAATAAGCACAAATTAGTGGTGAGAGAATAAAAAGGAGAACATTAAGCCAGTAGTTCCAAAAATAACTTGCTGAAGTATCAACAGAGTCAACAGCAAAAGCAATCCCTTCAGCCAATAACAATATTATATTCAAGACTATTAATTGTCTAAAAAGCTTACCACTAAAACTATAAAAATCTTTCTTAACAGCTAATATTGCTAGAACAATTAGTAGAGCTAATGTTGCATATAGATTTATATAAAGACCTAAGATTTGTTCCATAAGATATCCTCCCTTTGCAAATTCTCTATTAAATTATAACATATATAGTTAAATTTCCTAACTATAAGCTCATTTATTTGCAAGTAAATTCATTATCTAATAAAAACACCTCCATATTTATTATAATATGAAAGTGTCTTTTTTTAAGTGTCCACTAAATGGGGTTCACTATAATATTGGGCTTTAAAGTGTTTTATATAGTTTAGTTATTGTATTAACATCAAATCCAAAGAACTTAATAGCTTCGCCACCTGGTGCACTAACACCAAATGAATCTATTCCTTTAACGTTGTTAGCGT
>JAOZSP010000157.1 GCA_029939615.1 Candidatus Izemoplasma sp.
ACAATTATAAACCACTATAAAGAACTAACCAATGAGGAAATTGATATAATAGAGTTCACAAATCGTTACAAAAATGAATGTCCTTATGCAATGCAAGTTTATGCAGAGTTTATAAAAAACGTTAGTATAACAGTAAATAATATTTCTACTATGCTAAATCCTAAAACTATTGTAATAAATAGTATAATAGTAGAAAATGTCGCAGGAAGTATTAATCTTATAAAAAACAGCCTACATTCACAAATTATGCATTTAGATATTTTAACGACATCAAAATTTCGTTCTAAAACAAATGTTTTAGGACTTACACATGGTTTAATTAAGGACTTTTTAAATATCGAAAACTATACTCCAAAAGATGTGAAACGCAACTGAAAAATAAGTGATAATTAATCTTTTTCAAACATAGTTTAGCACTTAAACTTAGATATGTAAAGTTTTTTCACATATCTCGTTCAAGCATGTAAACTTAGGCTAAATCAAGAATTAAGGTTCACTAGTGAACCATATATTATTGTTTTTCATAACGTAATGACTTATTTTAAATGTAATTGAATTTCTTGGACTAACGTTTTCAAAGGTGAAAACTAAATATAATGCATAGAATCATTTTCATGCGATCAAGCTGTGATGAAAGTTGAATAGTGAAGAAAAATTGCGAAAAAAGACATATTAGAATGAAAGTTATAAGTGAGTATCTAAAAGGAGAATCAATACTAGATTTAGAAACGAAGTATGAAGAGTTAGTTGAAGGTGGATTAAAATCCATGTGTTTGAGATTTTTGGCTAAATCTACAATGAATAAAATTACTTATCAAAGACATAAGTCCTAATTAATAAGTGTAACTGTAAAAAGAATTGTTCTACTAGAACGAATAAACCGTTCATTTAGAATAAACAACAACGAGCCGTATCACAAATGACCTGGAAGAATACGGAATATAGCATATTTGGTACTTTCCTCACAAGAAAGTGCATTTTTATATGAAATATGATAGAATATTATTTGGAAGGATTGATATTATGGAAAGCAAAAAGAGAAATTCATTAATAATAGGAATTACAATATTCATGTTTGGAATTCTAAATACTATTAATACTCCATATGTCTTTGATGGATATTTTATGAATGGTTATTGGGATTATGTATCAATTGGGCTTTTATTGATTTTATTCATTGAAATTAATACGCTTGGTATTAAATCGTTTCCAATTATTCAGAGAGTTAATCTACTTCTCTTTACTGGAGTACTCATTTTTGCATATTTCTATAATAATGATAGAGTCGAATATTTAGTATATTTAGGTTGGATTTTCCCTACTTGTTATATTTTAGTGAAAGACTATATAAGGAATTATAAACCTAAAACAAGGGAATATCCTAGAAACAGGATGGTAATGATTTTTGCACTAGGAGTATTCTTCATAATTCTTCCCATAGGTGATTTTAATGTCATCAATGATATAACAGCTATCTTGTATGGAGTTGCTGTTGGTATAATAATTACAATACTAATGTTTTTGATTATGATACTAATTAAATATGACATGAATAAAGGATTCTTGATAGTGCTTTCTACTCTTATAGCAAGTCCACTAATTTCATTTTTATTAATTATTGGAATAAATTATGCATTAGATACAAGTGAACCTCAAATAAAGGTATTTGAGATAATTGAACTAGATTTTGACACAGGCTTTAGACAACCAACTACTTATGAAGTCTATTTCGAAATAGATGATAAATCTTACCATGTGGGTGTCGAAAAAGATTTGTATTATCAACTTGAAGTAGGAGATAATATTGATATATTTTTATATGAAGGTTTCTTTAAACTTGAATATATGCTTCACGAGTAAATTGACTAAATAATTGCATTTGTCATTTTTCTTATCTAATTTTCCAACAAGTAATTACTAAAACTCTGAGTATAGAACTCAATAACTAGGGGCGGAAGAGAAAACAGTATAGTACCTAAACTTTGTGAATCGGACACGACTAAGTAATTAGATATATCCGATAAAGGTAGGAAAGAAGAAACTCATAATCTAAAACAAAAGTGAAATACAGTATAGTAAAAACATACACATCTAATACTAGTCTAACTATAAGGGGAGGGGGTTTATATCTCTTAACTTATATAGGGAGATTAAAAGGATATAAGAAAGATATTATGAATCTATAACATTGAATTGTTATAGGTTCTTTATTTTGGTATAATTTACTAAGGTAGGTGATGCATATGCAAAAGAGTATTGAGAGAGTAATAGGTATATTTAGGAATGACTTAGAAAAGCTATTTAGAAATAGAGTGATTGATATAATTATTTATGGTTCTGTAATTAGTGGTGGCTTTAATTCAGGCACTAGTGATATAGATTTTATTGTAATCATTGAAGATGCATTATCTAGTGAAGACATAAATACTATTAAAAAGTTGCATATACAATACAGACAGAATTCAAATTTAGAAAGATTGTTAGAAGGTAGATATGCTGGATTGCAAAATGACAAGTTCATCAATGGTTACTATGTAGGTACAGATCAAAAAGGTTGGAGACCAATTGATAGACTGGGATTTGATAACATTGAATCAGCAATGATTCTAGATGATTATGAATCACTTTACAAAAAGCAGATAATTACGAAGTTACTTCATTTCACATGGGTTAGTATTGAAAATGAAATTCGAAATCAGATTGATGGTTTTATTTATAACGACCTGCTGGGTGTAAATGAAACATACACAAATTATGCACTAGTAACTGCTTCTAGGTCATTATACACATTTCTATATAGAAAATTTATATCAAAAGTAGATGCTGTTGAATGGATAGGGGATAAATACTTTGAAATGGATTATAATAATCCAAAATACTTTCTATCTAAAATAAAGGAAATGGTTATTGAACCTACTTATATCATTTCAAAAGAACTGATGAGTTTAATTATGGAGAGTGTATTAAAAGTTAAAGAGATTTTTCAACAAGTTTCTTTTGAGGAATATATAGTAATTTCCCATTTAAATAATTGTATAATGCTGAGATTTTCTAATACTGATATTAGTGACTTGAGTTTAAGTGAATTGTCATATCGAGAGAATGAGATTAGAAAAATTGTTGCACCAAACTTTTTGGCTAATTTTATTGGAAATGACTACAAATGCTTTGGACTTAGAATAGATAGTCTAGAAGAAACACTATTGAGGGCAAATGAGGAATTAATAAATTCGAATTTCACATTTCATCCAATATATAGTGAAAACATTACAAAGGATACAGAAAGAATCAAAACTAAATATGGAAAGGATATATCTGTTTGGGAATATCAGATTCATGATAGTAATATTGATGTACTCTATTTTTCGGATGATGATATCGCTCAAAATATAAGTGGGATTTCATTTACTCCAATTAGATTTAATGAAAGTTATAAAGGGATTATCAAATCTGAATTACAAGCAATAGCTGAAGGAGTTTCATTAGTTGAAATCCTATTACGTTATCAAACCGATATTATATAAAATGCAAATATATATTATAGATATGTCCATAAAGAAACAGAAACTTAGATCAATAACTTCGGTTATTGATCTTTTTGTATGTATTAGAGAGGAGATATCTATGGAGAATAAAAAGTACTATCCACAAAAAAAGAAACAACATTATCCAAAGGATCAAAGTATCACTAAACCATTTGCCTTTGATAATCGAGTGCGATATCAAAAAGGTCATCAGAATCAACTGTTAAATGCCTCTAGAAGGACTGAAACCTATACTAAGGATAAAACAGTTATAGTAACCGAAAGTGTTAATGTAGTTGATTTTAATAGTGATAACTTTGAATATCAATTTGGAG
>JAOZSP010000026.1 GCA_029939615.1 Candidatus Izemoplasma sp.
TCGTCGTAACGTTTTTAGTTGCAACTTGTTATTATTTACATGTAATATCGATTCAACTTCAATTACTGTCTAAATCATCTTTGTTTTGACATTTTCAATATCACAGCTGAAACGACAAATGATACTGTAATCGAAACGAGGATTCCTGTCATTACACCAACAATATTTCCTTTTGGTATAAGTGAAAATATAGTGATAATAGACCCTGGCACAGGTGGAGCTGCTAGTCCTACATTGTAAATTTGGAATACTACTACTCCACTCATCCCACCTAAAATTAATGATAAGATAAGTTTTGGGTTCATGAGTACATACAGAAAGTATACCTCGTGAATCCCTCCAATAAATTGTATCAAAAGTGATGCTGAAGCAGTTTTCTTTGCAGTACTATTTCCAAAAATCCAGTAAGCTAACAATAATCCTGCTCCTGGTCCTGGATTTGATTCCAACAGAAACAGTATTGATTTTCCTTGTTCAAGTGCTTCATTTATCCCTAGTGGAGATAATACTCCATGATTAATCGCATTATTTAAGTACAACACCTTTGCTGGTTCAATAAAGACTGAAGCAATAAATAGAAGATTTTTATTTACAATTATATCAACCAAAATGCTTAGCACTTCTACAATGCTATTAGTAACCGGTCCAACTATGAATAGACCTAGCAGACTGAATAATACTCCTAAAAGTCCTATTAATAAAGTATCAACCAATATGAGATAGTCTTCTCTAATCTTATCAAGAAAAGATTCTCTTATAATCCTCAGTAGATAAGCTGAAAATGGTGTAATCAAAATAACACCAAGTATCATAGGTGATGTGGAGGTAACAATTAAGCCAATTGACGCGATTACCGCTATTACTCCACCTAAATGATTATATATAATTTTACCTCCTGTATACGCTAGTAAAAAAGGTATCATATATATCATCATTGGATATATTATTTTCTGAATATGCACATTAGGAAACCATCCAAACTCACCAAAAAGAACTATTAAAAATCCCCAAACAATAAATGCCCCTATATTAGGAAGTATCATATTACTTAGGAATATTCCAACTGACTTTATTAACTTAAGGGTTTTCTTCATCAAACCACACTTTTCTACAAGCAACCTTTGTTAAGTATAACATTTGCATACAATGCTTTATCACTAGTTGAAATAATCACATATGCCTTCTTACATCTTTCATAAAAGTCATCTCTTCCAAGTAATTCAATTCTTGCTTTTGAATCACTCAAAATACTTTTGTATTGATCCCAAATAGTAGGGGATTCAGCATCCTGATCTGGTTTCATCATAAAAGCATTGTACTTTATATCTGTATTCAATGGAATTAACTCAGTTATTGATTCAAGTAATTCACAAACTGTGTTTCCTTGCATGCTCACAACTGTACTATTTGTACTATATGATGGAAAGTTACCATCAGCTATAACAATTTCATCTCCATGACCCATTTCCATTAAGTATTTAACTATATCAGGTGATAAATTACTTGGTATTTTTTTTAGCATAATTACCTCCATGTTTCAATTTCTTTAAAATATCAGACTTTATACCAAAATAGTCATGTAACTCAATATATGATTTGTATAATTCTTCATATGTTTCAGTGTTAGTAGGAACATACGGATTATTTCTAATACTTCCCATTTTAAATGATGCTTCTTTAATATTGTCATAACCTCCGATGTGCTTACCTGCAGCTAAAGATCCAAATATTGCTGCACCAACAGACCCAGCATATTCTTCATCAGTTACATAAATAGATTTATTTAGTATGTTTGCATAAGTTTGCATTAGATATTTGTTTTTAGTTGCAAGTCCACCACTAGCAATTATTCTACTAACTGGTACTCCAGCGTTCTCATATTGCTCGATTATTCTCTTCTTACCAAATCCTGTTGCTTCTATCAAAGCTCTAAAAATTTCTTCGGGTTTAGTTTTTAATGTCATTCCTACTATTACACCAGTAAGTTCTGGATTTACTAGTATACTTCTATTCCCATTCCACCAATCAAGTGCAAGTAATCTTGGTGTATCCTCGTTAATTTGATTCACTTTCTCTTCCATATATTGATATAGACTGATGTCTCTTTTCTTTGATTCTGTTGCGTACTCCGAAGGGACTAAATTCTCCATAAACCACTGAAAAATATCTCCTACAGCTGCTTGTCCGGATTCATAAGCAAATAAATCTGGAATTGCTCCATCTTTAACAATACCACTTATTCCTTTAACACTATGTTCTTCTTCAGATAATAAAATATCACAAGAGGATGTCCCAATTATCATCAACATGTCACCAGGATTCACAGCTCTACAAGAAGGTGCTGCTACATGAGCATCGATAACTGAAACAGATACTGCAATCTCGTTTAAGTTAACACTTTCTGCTATCTCACTACTTAAATGCCCTTGACATTTACCGATTGGTACGACGTCCCCTCTTAATTTTGTTGAGTATAAGTTATCAAGTTTAGGGTTTAATTCCATCAAGTAATCGTTTGAAGGGTAACCTTCAACGTTATGCCATATGTTTTTATAACCTGCTTGACAAGAACTACGAGCAAAAGTATTCGTTAAATAACGAACGATAAAGTCTCCAGCCTCAATAAACATATCAGTTTCTTGAAATAAATCATAATCGTTCTCAAGAATTTCTAACACTTTTGGTAACATCCATTCGGAAGATATTTTTTCTCCATACCTTTGAATCCATGGTTCATTTCTCTTTATTGCAAGTTCAGTTATTCTCTTCGCCTGAGGTTCAGCGTGGTGATGTTTCCATAACTTAGCATATGCATGCCTGTTCTTTGGATACTTAACTGATAATGGTTGATTAAGTTGATCTACTGGCATTATTGTTGACGCAGTAAAGTCAACACCAATTCCAATAATATCATCTTTCTGAACTCCACTATTTTTAGTTATGTTAGTTATTACTTCAAGCATTGAAGTAATATAATCATTTGCATCTTGTAATGCGAAATCATTTGGTAATAGTGTATTATCGTATACTAGAAACTCATCCATCACACTTGAAGCATAATTAGAAACTGACGAATATAATACATCGCCGTTAGATACATTAACTAAAACACCTCTAACACTAAGCGTTCCAAAATCAAGTCCAATAGTATACTTTACCATGTTTTCTTATATCTAGGACCATAAGTCTTACAAGCTCTATAGTCTGCACTTTCTAAATCTTTCGTTCCATATGCACTCCAAGTTTTTGGACGATAAATACGATTATCACTAACGTTATGCATTGATACTGGAATACGTAACATTGAAGCTAGTGTAATTAACTCATTACCAATATGTCCGTAAGAAATTGCTCCGTGATTTGCACCCCAATTACTCATTACTGAGTATACGTCTTTGAAAGACCCTTCACCAGTTAAAATAGGTGTAAACCATGTTGTAGGCCATGCTGGATCTGTGCGTTCATCGATTTGATTGTGTATATCGACTGGTAAATCTATAGTATATCCTTCAGCAATTTGTAATACAGGACCTAATCCTTTTATAAGATTGATACGAGACATTGTAACAGACATTCCACCTTTAGTTAAAAATCTAGAACTAAATCCTCCACCTCTCATATAATCTCTGTTAGCAGGACAAAATTTTGTAGCTTCATAACACTTTTTCATTTCGTCTTCTGATAATTCGAAATATGGTTTCATTACAGGATTTCCATCTTTATCTGATTGTTGTCCAGTTCCATCTAAGGTAGTACTTCCTGAATTAATAAGATGTATAATACCATTCTCAGCTAACCCTTCAAGTTCATATCCAGTTACTCTTTTAACTGCATCTTTACTCCAATATGTTCTAACATCACTAAAGATTTGTGCACTACCAGTTAAGAGGTGTCCAAATAACATTGAAACTGCATTTAATGAGTCATTTTCTGTTGCTACAACAAACGCTTCTCTTACACCGTTCCAATCATATGATGTATTTAAAATTGTTTCTAAGAAATCACCGTTAGGTCTAAAATCCGTCCATTGTCTTTGACCTTGGAATCCTGCAATAATGGCATTATGACCCATTGCTTCTTCTCCCCAGCCAATATCTTTTAACTTTTCATTTCCTACCATTAGATCTCGGAATATCAGTGTCATTTTCGTAACATATTCCCAATCTTCATCTAATTTTGAACGACCCCATTTATTCTTGTTAAAATCAGGACCCTCTTTACAATATTCTTTAACAAAGCTTAATGCTTTTTTATATTCCTCTTTATCATAGATTTCAAGTTCAATACGACGTATCACTTCGCTCATATCAACAAACTCATTACGCATACCTAGATAATCACTAAAGAAATCTATGTTAACTGTAGATCCAGCAATACCCATAGATGTACCACCTACAGCTAGGTATGATTTATCCTTCATAGTCATTGCTGCAACAGCTGATTTACTAAATAAGTGAAGTTTATCGATTACATCTGTTGGTACACTATCATCATCAGCATCTTGTACGTCTTTTCCATAAATTGTGAAAACAGGAGATCCCATTTGATCATGTGCAGCTGCTGCTGCAGCTAAATATACCGCACCGGGTCTTTCAGTACCATTGAATCCCCAAATCGCCTTTATACGATTACGGTTTTGGTCCATTGTTTCTGAACCATAACACCAACAAGGAGTTACAGTAATACTAATATCTACGCCCTCTTTAACAAACTTTTCTTCGCAAAGGGCACTTTCCGTTACTCCTCCGATTGTTGTATCAGAGATTACACATTCAAACTGTTCTCCAGAAGGATATCTTAGTTGTTCAATAATTTCTTTAGTTTTTATAGCCATATTGTAAGTTTGCTCTTCTAGTCCCTCACGTACTCCTTGCATTCGACCATCAATTACAGGACGAATCCCAATTTTTGGTAACGAACCTACTAGTTTATATTTACTCATAATTTCCGCCTTTCTTTAAGATAAAAGGGCACTTTCTCAAGTGCCACATTTATTACTTTAAGACAATTTCTAATAATTGTGTTTGATAGAATGGTGTCCATCTTGATAATTGTATATAAAATTTTTGTCCATCATAATCAACATATTCAGGATGAATAAATCCACCATACAATCCACTATACTCAGTACCTCTTACAATGGTTTCTGGATTACTCCATTCACCTATTAAAGAATCAGAAGTAACCATAACAATTTCATAACCTCTTAAAAATACTGTCATCCATTTTCCAAGATATTCATTGTACATGATACTAAGTTCTGAACATGATGGATCGATTATATAATGTGGATTTGCTTTATATTGTGCAAGTCCATTACTCCCTTTAACCCATATCTCATTTCCTAAATAATACTCATACTCTTCAAATTCTTCAAAGTCAGATTTATTTACTCTAGATAGAGCAACTCCTCCACTTCTTCCACCTGGTATAGAAACAAAGTATATATTATCAGTATCATGTGGATTTTCAAAAGGATATATCTGTCCAAAGTTAAATGCTTCTTCTTCTGTCCAGGTTAATCCATTTACTTCTGTAAAGGATGTAAAGTTCAAGTCCGTCTTAACAACTTGATTATAATTAACTCTCCATTCTGCTCCAGGTATCCAAACACGAACTGACATATAGAATATATATACATCATTACCTATTGTAATACCACCAGTCGGTATTTTTGTCACTTCACGATTTGGATTACTTGATTCATCATCCATTTCATTTTTGTTATGTGCACCTTGTACAAAAGGTAATATCATGTTTCTATCATTAGTGACTAACTCACTAAATGTAAGACCATCTTTTAAATCAAAGTCTTCTGATAGTGCTATAAAGTTTGAATTCCAGATGCCAGAATGAGTTCCAACTGCACTAAATGTATCTCCATAAAGGAGCATCATTTTATCTCCTACTTTGATAGGAATACCTAAATCAGTCCCACCAGCACCAGAATCTCTAAGCATATCGAAATTGTCACTATCAGGACCAGTAATCCATCCAATTTCGTGAACATACTGAATCATGTCAGAATAACTCCAACTTCCTTTAGGATTTGCTGCTACTTGTATATCAAGAGTTTCGTTTTTCTTGATAACATCACCTACTTCTAAGTCATTACGAAATCCAATCACTGTATTCGGCAGATATTCATTTGTTTCAACAAATGAAGTTTCTGTTCTTATTTCGCCATTAATAATCAATTTAGCATCGTTAATAGTTTCACCAATTAAATCAGGTATTTGATAAGTATCCACTTCGTCTTGACATCCAAAAAGTGTAATTGAGAGTAATAGAACTAAAATCGTATTAATAGTTTTTTTCATTATATCTATTTTCGCTTTCTCTTAATAAACAAGACTGTTCCAGCAGCTCCACTCATTATGATTAATGTAGATAGAGACCCTATAGTAATTGATCCGAAACATCCTGTTTTTTCTTCTTTGATAGGGAATACAGTTACAATAATAGAATCTGAGAAACTGCCATCTTCTAGTTCAACAGTAATTGTTGTAGCCCCCTCTGCTACTGCAGTAACTTTACCATTTTGATTTACTGTAGCAATACTATCATTTTCACTAGACCATTCTAAAGCAGCGTTATCTGCATCTGAAGGAGTCACAGTAACTGTCAAAGTAACTTCTTGTCCTACATCTAACTCTTTATCATCTTGATCAATTTCTAATGCAGTAACATTATCCACAGGTTCTGTATCACCTAATAGAAAAAGTTCAACATTATCAATGTATAAGTAATCTGTGGCATTAATTGGTGTGAATAGGAATCTAAGACTATTACATTTAATTAAGAATTCAGTAGTAACTTCAAAATCCATCTCAACTGTTGCCCAACCATTACCATTATCAGAAACAGTTATTGGCATCAAAAGCAACTCATTACCTACTGTTAAATCTCCATCTTCTAAATTAGATAGATCAACTGCATAATAAGGTGTATTTGAGGCACCAACAAATGATGAATCAATAACTACATAATCACCTACAGGTGAATCTAAATTAAGTTTGAAGTCATAACGTAATCTTAGTAAGTCTCCAACCATTAAGTCAGGAGGAGTCATTACGAATGAACTACTATACATTTTTCCTGATGTTTGCCCAATAGCCATAACTTTCGATCCATCTACTGACATAATTTTAGCTGGTCCATCTAATGAGATAGAACCCCATGCTCCTTCAAGTTGTTCTTCTGAGAAAACTGTGTCAACATCAAATGCTTCAAAGTCACCATTTTCCAATAATTGAGTTGTTTCATAATATATTGTATCTGGATCAAATGGGTTATCAGGAATTTCAACTAGCTTTTTAGCACTTAAATTATCAACAAGAAGAACACTATCTCCAGAGTAATCAAATTTGATATAGCTTGCAGCACTAATTACATCAATATCTGCATTAAATGTATATACATTAGAGTCCTCAGTTACATTATTTAAATCTAAAACACCATTAGTAACGACAGGTGCACTAGTAATCAAAGTATCTGAACTATCATAAAATCCTACAGATACATTTCCATTTGTTAAATCAGTGATTTCAAAATCAAATCCAACTCTATGCATATCAGCAGTGAAGTCTTTTTCATATGCTAAGTGTCCACCATCATTTATGGTAGCTTTTCCATTACCAAATGCAGCTAAAGCTCCAAAGTATCCGTTTGCATCTGTGCTAGTTGTTAATTCTAGCCCAGGTACAAAATCCAAGAATCCTTCAAAATCCCCACCTTCATTTATTTCATTAGTAGTTCCATCTGCAATAATTGAAATATTATCTAATAATGCATAATTATCTGCACTACCCATTGTGTGGAACCACAAAGCTATTGAATCGTATGTCCCAGTTGTAGTATCAAACTGGAATTGCACATTGTGCCAACCGTCTTTACCTTCAATTGCAGTTTTAGATGGATGATCTAAGAACACCACTTCTAAAGCAGGTGCTCCTGCGAAACGGATCCCAATATTATCAGTTGTTCCTACAATTTTAAAGTCGATTGATACATTATAAACAGTGCTTGTTTGAATAGGTAAGAAACGGAAGAAACTAGACCAATTTTCTCCTGCATCTGATAAACTCAGTTTTAATACTGTATTCGATACATCATCTGGATCCGTTAAGGCAATTGCTCGAGAATCAAATGCTAATGATCCCCAACCTTCAGCTGGTCCAAAATCACTATCGAAAACAGGATCTGGAAAATCTAATTTCTTTGTGTAATCCAAGAATCCTTCAAAATCCCCACCTTCATTTATTTCATTAGTAGTTCCATCTGCAATAATTGAAATATTATCTAATAATGCATAATTATCTGCACTACCCATTGTGTGGAACCACAAAGCTATTGAATCGTATGTCCCAGTTGTAGTATCAAACTGGAATTGCACATTGTGCCAACCGTCTTTACCTTCAATTGCAGTTTTAGATGGATGATCTAAGAACACCACTTCTAAAGCAGGTGCTCCTGCGAAACGGATCCCAATATTATCAGTTGTTCCTACAATTTTAAAGTCGATTGATACATTATAAACAGTGCTTGTTTGAATAGGTAAGAAACGGAAGAAACTAGACCAATTTTCTCCTGCATCTGATAAACTCAGTTTTAATACTGTATTCGATACATCATCTGGATCCGTTAAGGCAATTGCTCGAGAATCAAATGCTAATGATCCCCAACCTTCAGCTGGTCCAAAATCACTATCGAAAACAGGATCTGGAAACAGTAATTCCCCAGCATTAAACGATAAATCTCCATTAGGTATTAACTCGTCCCCTTCAGAATACTCTGCAGAAACTGATGAGAATCCTAATGTAAAAACAAAAACCGAAACTAATAAAAAACTCAATAATTTTTTCATTCTTAATTCTCCTTTTCTTTTGTTATTATCTGATTTGATTTCATAAGTGATTCTTCTAATACTGGCACTCTTTTCTCAACAGGTAACATTGCTTTAAATGCCATATGAGGCTCAGTTTGGTACCAATAAGCAGTTGTGGACCAATCATCGCTTCTATGATTGTTGTGGCCATGTTCAATTGTTACTTTGATTGATTTCTCAAAATTGATTGGATCTTGAATATGGTATCTATAATAAGTAATTTTACCTTTCCAATTATCCCGTCCTCCAAGAATTAAACCATGATAAGGTGCATTATATTCCTGGGTAGGACACCAGGCCATATTGACATAATCTTCCGTTCCTGTCCCATGGATATTTGGTGGCCATATTTCACCATCAATGAAGATCATATCGTCACCTTCTCCTGGCCAATCCCATTTATCTGACAAGTTTAAATTATGGATATTCACATTACATCCGCAATAATGTCCTTTTCCTTCCGCTTCTAATATCACATAGTTTTCATCACCGGTTGTATTATCTCCCTCAAAACACCATGCATTATGATCTCTAAGACTATCAGGATTAACCCCTTTAGTAGGTAACTCACGATGCCATTGCGCATGAAAATGAAGAAGATTTTCAGGTAAGTGATCATATTCATCATAATCTATATAAAAATATAAAATTAAAGTTGTATTGCATTCATTTGTTATTTCAATCTTTGCGTTCTTTTGAAATGGCATAGGCCACCAGCTGTTAAGTGACTTCCCGTCCTCTGGACTCATTTGTAATGGCGCACTAACAAAGTTTCTTGTCATAGCATGTCCCATTCCGAAGAAATCCCCTAAAGGGGCAAGTACACTAGGATTCTTTTCATCATCCCAATACATTTTTAGAATTATTTTTCGTAATGAATTTTCCTCAACCTTAAACCCATCATTCATATGAGTCATCCATATATGGTTTATAATTCCTGGTGAATTAATACTTGCTATGACTCTTTTTTCACCAGGTTTAATGTAGATTCTATCATCATTACCTCCAGTTTTATCATAGCTAGAGACACGTTTTCTTCTAGATGTTTTGGCAACCATTATGTTGCTCATATTTGACATATAATTTTCCATTTTTTTACCTATTTCACTCCAGTCAGTGCAATTCCCTCTCTGATATATTTTTGAACAATCATAAATATGATAAATGGTGGGATTAGCGATATCAGCGTTGCTGCCAATACACTCCCATATCCAATTGATGAAGCATCGCTAAATAGCATTCTTATAATATACATTATTTGATATAATTCTTTTCTCTCATGTGATATTGTCAACGTTGGCCATAAATAGGAGTTATAATATCCCATAAAAATACTTGCTCCTATAATTACCATAGGTGTCTTAGACATAGGAAAATATATCATCTTGAATATTTGAAAGTTAGTAGCCCCATCAATTTTGGCCGCTTCATCAATTTCCTTTGGAAAACCTAAATAAAATTGTCGAAAGAAGAAAATATTATAAGCTGATACAAGGCCTGGGACAATAAGTACCCATAAAGTATCTATCATTCCTAAAAATGAAACGACCTTAATTGATGTAATCAAAATAGTTATTCCTGGAATGAACATCGTAAATAAAACGAATATCCAGAAAAATGTTTTTCCATAAAATTTTAATCTTGCAAAGGCAAATCCGGCAATCATATTAATTGTTAATGAAAAAACTACTGCAATCGATGCTACAATAATAGTAATAAGCATCGATTGCAAGAAGTTTACTTCCAACGATGTATATTGCAAGAAGAAAACCCTAGAGAGATTATCAAAATTCCAAGTAGATGGAAACAGTTTCCATGGATAGGCAAATATTTCATACTTATCTTTAAACATTGATGGAAACATTAATAATATTGGTGTAAATATACCTAGTACAATTACCACAACAATAATTGTTAAAATTAATTTATTTCGTTTTCTCACATTTCCCACTCCTGTTCTTTTCGAGTTCTAAAGAGATAGAAAATCGCACTATTAATTGCAACAATTATCAACATTATCAATACAGCTGATGTTGTTATCTCATTGTCACTAATATTACCGTTTGATCTACTATGAACTAAGTATAGAACCGGAGTCATTGTTTGATTCGCTGGTTGTCCGTTTGTCATTATCATTGGAATCTCGAACATTTGAATATTGACAACTATCATTGTTACCATTAATAGTATAAAATAGTTTTTCATCGTCGGGATCGTGATATATCTCAACGTTTGCCAGAATCCTGCCCCGTCTATTTCAGCAGCCTCAAAATACTCTTTCGGTATGTTGATAATTCCTGCATACATTACTAAACTGAAATATCCAAACCCAATCCAAATAGTAGGTATTATAATGCTTACTGGAGACCAAAATACATCATTGTTAAATGCGATAGGGTCAATCCCCATATTACCTATTACTGAGTTAATAATACCACCATTAAATGTAGTCAAAAGCGTAAATATTACTGCAACAACAATTCCGGAAATAAGATTCGGCAAGTAAATAAGTGTTCTTGAAAACATGCTTAACTTTGTATTTATCTTTACCAATGCATTTGCGAAAAGAAAAGTTGTAGATATCTGGAAAACAGATAGTATTAAAGCAAACTTAATAACTGTCCAAATACTTTTTGTAAAGTTTTTGTTTTGCAATATTTTTATAAATGTACCTAGACCAATGAACTGTACTGTATCCCCACTCGTATCAACAAAACTTCTGATGAATGCTATTATTAATGGAATGTAGACAAATATCGTAAGTAGTATTATTACGGGTACAATCATTATATATGCCGATTTTGTATCGGACCCTTTTTTCATTTTAGTCACCTCTTGGGTTATTATTGCCTAAGTTTTCTCTATTAATAATTGCTGTGATTTCATCACTAGCATTTTTAATTTCAGTAGCAATATTATTACCTAATGCTGCATTCTCAAGCATTCTTGATATTGCAATAGAAATATCCCATGAATATATTGGTTCTAGCTCTGATTTATTGGACACTTCAATTAGAGTATTTATCCATTCACTTGGTACCTCTGTTTGGTTATCTAACATAAGTTGTATCTCTGTTTGAACTGATTTTCTAGTTGGTGACTTTGAAAATTTTGCTCCTTCAAAGTATTCAACAGGTTTATCAATATTTTCAGCAACTAAATATTTAATTACTTCTGCAGCTGCTTCTTTATTCGTACTCTCTGATGATATTACATATGCCCATCCACCATTTGTTGCAGTTGTCACATCTTGATTATCACCGAATGTTGGCATCGGAATAACTCCGATTTGGTCTACCAGTTCTGGATAATCATTAATAATCGTCGATATACTCCAGCTTCCAGCAGTTGTAAAAACCAATTTATCTAAACATAAATCATTAATCACTTCAGTATAATCCCCACTACTTAGTGGTACAAGATTATTAGCATACAGGTTATCCCAAAGTTCTGCGAGATTCTGATAACCTGGTTCATTTAAGCGTGATGTTGTCCAATCATCAGAAATTGCTAGACCACCACTGGCTTCAATTTGAAGACCCCAAGTAGCCCATCCAAGAGCAACACCTTTTGGAACATCAAAAGGATATAAACCTCTTACTCCCTCATCCTGGATGTTAGTTCTAATAGTTTCTAACAGCACTAGAAAATCATCCCAATTAGTGGGAACCTCATTAGTATTTCCATATTGTAGTAATAAGTCCTTACGATAAAACAACATGGTAGACGGTTCCATTAGTATAGGAAACGCATACTTACTGTTATTGTACGTGACGGCAGCATCTGCGTTATCAGTTAAATCATCCCATATGATAGTATCAAAATAGCTTGTTAAGTCGGTAGCATAATTATTAACTACTTCTTTATACAAGTTTCCATATGAAACCATATAGATATCAGGAACACTATTCGTTTCTCTTGCGGAGCGAATTAGATCTTCAAAACTTGAAACTTCAACAAAAACTTGTTCTAATTGAATTTCATCATCCTCAAAATCATTAAAATCCATTCGCTGTTTAATATTGAGTTGATTATTCCATTCTTCAAAATCATTCACCCACATAGTTACCTTATTAGCACCTTCTTCAAAATACTCTTCTCTATCATTAATTATAATGTCATCAGGTGGTGTACAACCTGAAAAAACAAGACTAATAATTAACACTAAAAATAACATAAAAAACTTTCTCATATATACCACTCCTTAACTTTATTATATTAGTTTAAATGCAAAAATAAAATAGCAAAAACCCAATAAAACTTAACATTTATTTGAATGTAAAGGTTTTATTTTAAGATTTTTTGCTATATACTTCTATTTTCTTAACATTTATTTGCTTTTCATCTTTTATAGGAAGATGGATGTTTCCCATCATTTCTTTTAAACCATCTTGAGAATGTTTGAGGGCTATCAAACTTCATTAAATAAGTAATCTGCTTAATATTTAACCCAGAGTACATCACTAAGTTTCTAGCTCTATTAATTCTCAATGAATTATAGTATTTCATCGGTGTAAGGTTATAAACTTTCTTAAATATTTGATTCAGAGTCCATTTATCTAATTTTGAATAGTAAACAAGCTCATCTAAACTAATAGAATTATCCATATTTTCAACCATATAGCTTACAATGAATTCAATTAGGTCCCTATCTTTATTTTCAATCTCATTAACAGTTAACTTATAATCTCTCAATATATGAGCATAAAGTTGCATTAACAATCCTTTTAGTATCATTGAACTTTCATAAAACCCGTACTCATACTCATCAATAATCTTGAATAGTAAAGTCCTAATAATCTTTGGTTGCTTCAAATGAAAAACAAACGGTATCTCTATATTATTTTTTTCAAGATAATCATCACGAAACCGGGCAATGTCTTCTCTAGACATTTGAGCCGATGTTTTTAGACTTACTCCTACATTATTTGAATCTCCTCTTTCAATAAAATCAAAATGAACATGTGGTTGTTTACAGTCCTCTCCATTCCATTCTATCTTATGTGGTACATGTGGACGTAATAAAACAACATCTCCCTCTTTAACAATGTGCTCAATATCTTCTATCGTTATTCGCATACTACCTTCTTCAATATAGATTATCTCGTGATCCCATATCTCTCTTTCTATATAGTATCCTTCAATCCATTTATGATGCATGGCAAATCGCACATACATATTCATCTTCATAAAATCACATCCTTAAAAACTCACTTTAATTAACTTACATTTAAATTATATCACAATCGGCAGCCCTCTCATATATTTAGTAGATTATATACTGAATGTAAAGTCTCCATTTTTTCTCATTACATTTGACATCATAGTTGTATGGTCATTTAGGAGCAAAAAGAAAAAGCCCAAGAGGGCTTTATTATGCTCTGCATGTCATTGGTTGCAACTATTTATGGTACGGTTC
>JAOZSP010000158.1 GCA_029939615.1 Candidatus Izemoplasma sp.
AATCACCATAAACTTCTAAAGCATTATTTATAGCATATAACATATCTTGACTCTCATAATTATCAAATCCAAATCCAGTACCTTCACCTGTATATTTGTTATAAATATTGATAGTATCTTTTAATCCACCTGTTTTTCTAACAATTGGGACTGTACCATATTTTAAACTAATTAATTGAGCTAAACCACATGGTTCAAATCTTGAAGGCATTAAGAACATATCAACACCAGCATAGATTTTTCGAGCCATTTCATCACTATATCCAATATACACACCAACATTCTCAGGATATTTAGTATGTAATTTATTATAAAATTCTTCAATAGCGCCATCACCACTACCAAGCAATACAAATTGAATATCACCGTTAGCTACAAGATTTTCAACAACTTCACTAACTAAATCAAAGCCTTTAGCTTCTGTTAATCGTGAAACCATTCCAATCATTGGTTTTTTATTTTTATCTAGTTCAAAGTAATCTTGAAGAGCTTCTTTATTAGTAGTTTTACCTTTTAGGTAATTATAAGGACTATAATTAAATGTGATTTTCTGATCAACTTTTGGATTGAATTCCGTATAATCAATACCATTTACAATTCCAAATAAATCATCTTTACGATCATTTAAAACATTTTGCATTCCAAATCCAAAATAGTCAAATAGGATTTCATTTGCATAGTTTTCTGAAACAGTTGTAATATAATCAGCTGAAACAATTCCACATTTTAAGAAATTGATTAAATTGTCAAATTCTAAAGCAGCACTAAATTCAACATCTAAATAAGGCATTAATTCTTTGCTAAAACGACCTTGATAAGCAATGTTATGTATAGTCAAAATTGTTTTCATGCCTATATATTTTTCATTATTAGCATATTTCATTTTATATAGATAAGGAATTAACCCTGTTTGCCAATCATTACAATGAATGATATTTGGGAAAAAGTCTATTTCTTCTATCATTTTTAAAACAGCATTATCATAAAAACCATATCTTTCACCGTCATCATAATGACCATATAACGTATTACGATATCCAAAATAATACTCATTATCAATGAAATAGAAAGTTACACCATCTAAAACTGTCATTTCAATTCCAGCGTATTCATTTTTTGGTCCAACAGTGACTCTAAAATTACAAACTGGCTCTAAAACATCATTGAATTTTTCTTTTGTCCACATATGTTTTGGTAATACAACACGGGCATCGATTCCTAATTTGTTTAATTCTTTCGGTAGTGATCCAAGTACATCTGCTAATCCACCAGTTTTACTAAATGGTGTAGCTTCACTACCAACTAAAAGTATTTTCATTTAATCTCCTCCTCATACATATCAATTATATAATATATATAGTTATTTAAAAAGAAAAAAAAAATGTAAGTATTTTCATTAAAAAAGCGCTAAGCGCTTTTAGAATATGGTATTCTTTTTTTAATCAATAATCCAACAATAATACATAACAGAATACTACCTGCCATATAAGGTAGATTGTATACGATGAATGAATAGAAATAAGGATTAAAATCTCCTGCATAATCGCTCCAAAAGATAACTCCAGCAATACTATGAACCACATATCTTAAGAATCCTCCAAAAAAGATTCCTAATGCAAAATGAATATTATTTGTCCAAGCCGTTTTTTTAAAAATACCCGCAAACCCAATAAATGTAAATGCAAGAGTATAATCAAAGACAATACTAGCCCAGTGAATCCAAAATCCACCTAACATGAAGTTAATAACTCCAAAAATAAACCCGGCGATTAATCCATCTTTAACACCGTGTCTAAAGGCTATAATAAAGATAGGTAACATTCCTAAACTTACACTACCTCCATAAGGCATTCGTAAAAAAGGCATAAGTGTTGTAATTGCTTCAAGTGCAGTCGCAACTGCGATTAAAATAGCAATTTCTGTCAATTTTCTTGTTTCCATATTTCCTCCTAATAAAAAATTTGTCCATAAAAATCTAAGGACAAATTAACTTATTTTTAGAAAATAAAAAAAGTTCAATCCTCCGCTGGCATTATCCAGATCAGGTAAGGTCTATTCTAGTTACAAGAATACTCTCAGCCTAGTTCACTAAGCTCCCGACTTTATGGTAATTACATTATATAGTACTTTTATTTTATATACAAGAAATAAGAAATAAATTTCTGATTATACACCACATGAAGCCATTGATAACATTACTCTAAATAATACCAAATAATAGATTATAAAAGCAATAGGTGAAGTAAGCATTGTAATAATACTCCTTTTTATTCCAATATTGCCTTCTTCACCTTTAAATTTCAAGAAATATCTAATTATACGAACAACACTAGTAACAAAACTAATCATAATTACAGCAAGTGCTGTTAAGATGACTGAAGTGAAAACATCTCCAATTTGCTCAAGTATATCAATTAATAAATAGAGTAGCCCAAACAAAATAAACCCGAACCCTAAGAAACCTAAATGAATTCTAAAAAGCAATTTTTCAAAACAATTAAATCTTTCAGTCTGCCTATTCATAAAATCACACCTTTAAATGTATTATAACTAATTTCGTATTGAAACTATATTAATATGCCATATAAAAACTGCACCCTTTCTTTTTCATAGTTTCCTATATCCAAGTTTTTGGGTGCAGTTCAAAATTGGTCTTTTTAAGTGATAATTTCAAATATAATATCTCTTTTTTCTACTTTATCTTTGGAAATTGAATATGCTTCTTTTACTTCTTCAATAATTTCCTCAATATTATCTTTATTGTTATATAAGAAGGCAAGAGTCTCACCTTTTTCAATTTGATCTCCTACTTTTACTCTTAGGACAATACCAACATCAGGATCAATCTCATCTTCTTTAGTCGCTCTTCCAGCACCTAATTTCATAGCTGCAACACCTATAGCTAAAGCATCAATTCTTTTGATATACCCTGTGCTTTCAGATTTCACTTCAATAATTTCTTTAACATTAATAAAGTTATCAAGGTCTGGAAGGATTCCACCTTGTCTTTTAATGAAATCTAATTGTTTATCGTGAGCTTCATTATTTACTATTTTTTCATATACTAAAGCCTTCGCGTCTTCTAATGAATCAGTCATCTCAGCGCTATAAACCATATAACTACCAATTTCAATACATAATCTTGTTAAATCTTCAGGACCGTGACCTTTTAGTGTTTGTAATGCTTCAACAACTTCTAATTTATTACCAACAGTAAAACCTAACGGTTGACTCATATCAGTAATAAAAGCAACTACTTTTCTACCAACACTTGTTCCAATACCTACCATTACTTTACTTAACTCACGAGCATCTTCAATTGTTTTCATAAATGCCCCTTCACCAATTTTTACATCAAGAATGATTACATCACTACCACTCGCTAACTTTTTACTCATGATACTTGATGCAATTAAAGGGATACTAGGAACAGTTGCTGTTACATCACGAAGAGCGTAAAGTAGTTTGTCTGCTGGTGTTAAATTAGCAGTTTGTCCAGCTACAGCTATTCCTATATCGTTTACTTGATCAACAAAATCATCAATATTTATATCAATTGACATCCCAGGTATACTTTCTAATTTATCTAAAGTTCCACCAGTATGTCCTAATCCTCTTCCGCTTAATTTAGCAACTTTTGCACCCGTGCTTGCTACAAGTGGACCTAATACTAAAGTAGTTTTATCTCCAACACCACCTGTTGAATGTTTATCTACTTTGATTCCTTTAACAGAACTTAAGTCGATTACTTCGCCACTATTTAACATTGCCATTGTTAAAGCTGTGCTTTCTTCTGTATTCATTCCTTTAAA
>JAOZSP010000159.1 GCA_029939615.1 Candidatus Izemoplasma sp.
GAGAAGATCAGTCTTGATTTTCTTAACTTAATGACATTGCACAAATGTGGGTTTTGTTATATTTTAATACCTTTTACATAGATAATATTTTCTACTATTTCATTTGAAGAATCAATGAGCTTATCAAAACTACTAAAGTAATTCTTATGGCCTCCTGAGCATGAACCTATAATCGTTATTTTTTTATTTTTGAGAGGGTTATCTAATAAGAATTGTCTCATATAGACATTAACTTGTCCTCCCCATACAGGAGATACTAATGTAATTTCATCAAAAGAGTTTAAATCGATATCAATTGGTACAATGTCTACTGATTTATTCGCAACTGTTAAGTAGCCATAATAAAACATCTGCATTGGTACACATTTAATTGTTTTTTTTACTGGTATAATTTCAAAATGTTTACCGGGTATTTCTAAAGCAATCTTCTTAGATGATTTCTTTTTGCTTAGAGAAAAGTAAATTACAGCTTTCATTATGATTCCTCCTTAGTGATTTTATTTTGTTCTTCAGATAAAACTTTCATTAGAATAAATAGTGATCCAATTAACATTATAGAACTAATGAAAAACATTATTGCTGCAACATTATAGAAAAATTCAATGTCACCTGATAATCCAAAATAAATAATTGAACCAACAAATAAGATAGATGCTGATATTAACATAGCACTATAGATTATTACCTTTTTCAATTAAACCACACTCCTAATTTTATTGTATCATATTTTTAATTAATTGTGTTATACTAATCATGGTGATAATTATGAGAAATATATTCGATTACAAAATTAAAGAATTACAAGTAGAACTTGTTGAAAATGGTTACAAAAAGTTTAATGGAAGACAAATTTATGAATGGCTTTATAAAAAGCGTGTTTTTAATTTTGATGAGATGAGTAACTTAAGTAAGAAGTTACGAGAATACTTATCTTTAAATTATGATTTTTCTGATTTAAAAGTTTCTTCTCATCAAGTTAGTGCTGATGGGACTGAAAAATTCTTATTTGAGTTAGAAGACGGTAATTTAATTGAAACAGTATTGATGAGACATAACTATGGTAATAGTGTTTGTGTTACTACCCAGTTAGGTTGTAATATTGGTTGTACATTTTGCGCTTCGGGATTACAAAAGAAAAAACGTGATTTAGAAGCGTATGAAATAGTATTACAAGTACTTAAAATAGCAACTATTACAAAAGAGAGAGTTAGTCATGTTGTTGTAATGGGAATTGGGGAACCTTTTGATAATTATGATAATACAATGAAATTCATTGATATTATCAATAATCCTTATGGGTTAGAGATTGGAGCAAGACATATTACTGTTTCTACTAGTGGAATAGTTCCTAAAATTAAACAGTTTAGTGAAGAAGCAAAACAAGTTAATTTAGCAATTAGTCTACATGCTTCTAATGATAATGTTAGAAGTAGTATTATGAAAATTAATAACACATATCCAATAAGAGAAGTAATTGGAAGTGCCAGAGAGTATGTTGAGAAAACTAATAGAAGAATTACTTTTGAGTATATTTTACTTGCTGGTGTAAATGACGAGATTGCTCATGCTGATGAATTAAGTGATTTGTTACGTGGATTGAACTGTTATGTTAATTTAATTAGATATAATCCTGTTAAGGAGTTTCTCTATGTAGGGACTCATGAAGAAAAAGCGAAAAGATTTCATGAGAGATTATTAAGAAGAGGCATAACATCGACTTTAAGAAAAGAAAAAGGTGGCGATATTGATGCTGCTTGTGGACAATTAAGAAGTAAAAAAATCAACGAGTGATGCGAATTACTCGTTTTTGATTGCTATGAAAAAGGTAATAAATTATAATATAGATATACTTATATACTAAAAGGAGGAAATATGGGAATTAAATTAGAAAAAGTAACGAAGATTTATTCAACAGGAGAAGTGGAAACTGTTGCTTTGAAAAATGTTGATTTGGAAATTAATGATGGTGAAGTTATTGTTTTACTCGGACCTTCTGGTAGTGGAAAAAGTACGATGTTAAATGTATGTAGTGGCCTTGATAATCCTTCTTCAGGAACAATAACTATTGATAATGAAGTGATTAGTGGTATGAACTCTAGGCAACTAACGAAGTTTAGAAGAGATAATCTTGGGTTTATCTTTCAACAATACAATTTACTTCAAACATTGAGTGTTAAAGAAAATGTGGAAGTGGGAAGAGAAGTTAGTTTAGATCCTTTTACAGTGGAAGAAATTATTGAAAAAGTAGGACTAACTCCAAATATGAAAAAATATCCTTATCAATTAAGTGGTGGGGAACAACAACGTGTTAGTATCGCAAGAGCGGTTGTTAAAAAACCTAAAATTATGTTTTGTGATGAACCTACAGGAGCTTTAGATGAAGAAAATGCTAAAGAAATTTTAGGGGTTCTTCAAGATCTAAATGAAACATATAATACTACAGTGGTACTTATTACACATAATCCTAGTATTGGAGTTATCGCTGATCGTATCGTGAAATTGAATAATGGAGAAGTAGTAGAAATAATTATTAATGAGAATAAAAAACGTGCTTCAGAAATTATTTGGGGATAAGTATGTTATTTAAAAATGTTTTTAGAACACTTCAAAAACAGTATATTCAATTAATATTACTTGGAGTTATTATTGTATTAAGTAGTTTTATGTATACAGTAATGGAATATGCTATTGGTGGAGTAATGGAATTAACAGAAAACTACTTCGAAGAAGCGAATCAAGAAGATTTTGCGATAAGTATGTTAGATATTATATTAGAAGAAGATGTTAATTATATTATTAGTGATTGTCCTATTGTTGCGGCGTTACCACCGGCAAATTGGCCTTTCACAATAAGCGGAATTAAAAATATTGATAGTACTTGTTACTACGATATATTAGCTAGAAGAACAGAACTTATTGAAGATACTTATACAGGGATTAATTTAGAAGTTAGAGAATCAAAAGATGTTTACTTCTCTAACGATGGTGAATCATTCCGAATTCGTTTTTTGAAAGATATGGATGATATTAATACTAGTTTCTTTGTCGCAGGTAGTGCGCCAGATACACCTTCAGAAGTAGCGGTTGCTGAAACTTTCGCTAAAATGAATGATTTAAGTATTGGTGATATCTTTACTGTCAAAGATAAAGATTATACAATTAGTGGTTTTGTGTTATTCCCTGATTATAATTTACCAATGTTTGGATCTGATTTTATATTAGATAATAAAACGCAAACAGTTGGGTTATTAAGTGATCAAGAGTTTGAGAGTTTTGAGGAAAATGTAACATTTGAAATTGCTGGTGTTTTTACTGGAACTATGAATGAGGACTTATTTGAAGAAAATGTTATTGATGATTATAATAATCAAGATGAACTTGATTTTATATCGAATATTGTTTTAACAATTAATAATACTAGAAGTGGTGCAATATACGCTGAATTAAGTGGTGGTAGAGCGTATGGTATCTTAATGAGTTTATTAGTTGCTTCAATTGGGTTGATGATTGTTGGGATAATGGTTTCAAGAGTTTTACATTCACAACGTGGTCCTATTGGAATATTAAAATCTATGGGGTATAGTAATAATCAGATCACTAAACCTTATATTATCTTTATTGGGATTTTAGCTTTACCAACTATTTTCTTAGGATATTATATTGGTCTAATCGCAGCTACACCATTTAAAGATATATTTATGTCGTTTTACTTATTACCACATGTACCTATAGAACAATCAATAACTACTTTCTTTGTAGCTGTTATTGTACCTTTTG
>JAOZSP010000160.1 GCA_029939615.1 Candidatus Izemoplasma sp.
AGTTGCAACCCAGAGGAACTTCAGATTCTATTTAATTTTTATGATGAAAAAGCACAACACTTTGCATCAACGAGAGAGTTGATTGCAAATAATGGATTAACGATATCTTTAGTGCGAGCAGGATTGATAAATCAAGTTCACGACAGAATATATGAGAATAGACTTTCGGGTGTTATGACTGGAACTTTTTCGCTTAATAGAGGTTTGCTTAACCATATTAATAGCAACAAACTTACAGTACTCAAAACATATTTTGGAGTAGTATTAAAGTAATGAAAAAGGTCAATAGAATAGTAGATTTTTATAGCAAACTATGGAAAGAACAAAGGAGTCATGAAAGTTATTCATATGTAGAGAAATGTATTGAGTTTAATGATGAATATTTGAGATTAATTATTGATTTTGAAAAGGCAAACAAACACCATCATGAGAAACAAATGTCCATATACGCTTTGAATTCAACTGTAAGTAACTTGTATAATGAGATAATTCACGGATTTTTAGTTGGACAAAGAATAGCGACTCAATCACTTGCAAGATCAATAATAGAGAATTATATTACCATTTCTTTCTTGGGCAAATATTCTGATGAATCATATCACGTATACTATGCAGATTCACAGATAAAGAAAATTACGCAGCATAGTAGGGCTGATTTAACTAAAGGTCAACTAAATCACTATAGGAGTGAATCAAAAAAAATACGAAAATCTTATGTAAAATATGAGTTAGGTAAAGGATATAATTGGACAAAATCATTTATTAGAAGGGATCCTAATCCAAATGAAAACATTAATTTACGTAAGCTAGCTGAAGACTGCAATCTGCTTGATGCTTATAGTATGTTTGGAATGCTCTCAGATGCAACGCATAGTAAAGATTTGTTTACTCACGATTTAAACAATTTCAGAATAAAAAGTTATGCACTGTATACAATGCCAGTATTTCTCGGTATGGGGTATATCCTTGAAATCGCTCATCTAAGTTTTGATTCAGAAAAAGTAACTCGACTTTCTGAATTATATATGGAAGTAGAAAAAGAGTATGCGAAGGTAAACAGGTTAGAAGTTGTAGACAGTAAACTTGTTAATAAATGATAAGTGAATCACCTGCTTATTACTATAAGTATAGTTTAATTATTTTTCCCCAAATGCGATAAACCGAACCGTACCATAAATAGTTGCAACTAATGACATGCAGCACCTATCAAAGGCATTATGAGGTTCTATATTTCACTTGTATTTGAACAGTATTTTATACTTATGCTATAATATATATAAATAAGAAACTTAGAGAGAAAAAATAAAAATTGCATAATAGGATTGATTTATAGGAGGGATAATATTAATAATAAACAAATATTAGATGAAGTAAGAGAAAAATTAAATGTATTAAACAAAGAATTCTTTTTGCTAAAAAATTTGAATTGGATGAAGAATATGCATCACATGTTTTTGGATGAATATAAATCTTCAAAAGGAAAAATATATTTCGGACGTATGAACTTAGATGGACACTTTTCAAAAAGCTTTATGCTCTTTTCATATTTAGTCGTAGCAATAGCCACTTGCTTAGATGAAGGGGGTGTAACTAATCAAGAGATAAGGGAAAATGATATTTCAGATGATTTTATAAAGAAAGTGAAATGGTTTAGAAATTATACTTGTCATTTTAACTCACTTATTAGTAAAAATAAAAATCATCAGAAATTACTGAAAACTAAAAATATGCTTGAACTTGTTGAAGAAGTGTCAGTGTTATCAAAGAAATTAAATGTAATTACTATGAATAGATATTCTCAATTAGGTAAAGAATTAGAGATTATTATAATGAAATATGGTGATGAACTAAGAAGTATAACTGCTTCTGATGGAATTAGTGAAGATTTATTATATGTCATCATGAATTTAAGAAAATCTTGCACTTACTTAGCAATTGATCATGACGTTGAACTTAACATTTTTGCATCAGATATTGATGAGTTTAATATTTTAGGAGCAATTGAAAATGCTGAAGAAGCAGGGGTAGATGATTGTATTACTTTTGTAAAAAGAGATTTTAGAGATGTTAAATACAAAGATGATTATGGGGTAATTATATCTAATCCACCTTATGGAGAAAGATTATCAAAAAGTGAAAATATTGAAAAATTGTATCAAGATATCGGAAAAACTTTTAATGCTTTAGATACATGGTCTGTTTATATTTTAACGGCATTTAAGGGATTTCAAACAGCTTATCAGAAAAAGGCTGATCGCCAAAGAAAACTTTATAACGGTAGAATTGAAACATGGTATTACCAATATTTTGGACCAAGACCACCTCAAAAATAAAATAGTTAGTAAATAAAACAGTTATTTCTTTTTAATGAAGAAAAGCTGTTTTCTTTTTTAAAAGTTATCCTATCAAAAGGAAATAATAAATATCGTTTATAGTTTAAGATAGAAACTATTTTATTTGATTGATTTTCAATTATTAAATTCACAATATAATATGTTTATTAAATTATATGTTTATAGTATAATTATTATTAAGGAATTAATGAAATTATTGTATTTAGGAGGAATATATTTATGAAAAAAGCATTATTTGCTTTAACCGCATTACTAGTATTTACGTTAGCGGGTTGTGATTTATTTAGTGGTGATGAAACAAATAATATCCCAGTATTACAACCAATTGGCGATATTGATGTTACAATCGGCTTAAATGAAGAATATACTGACCCAGGAGTAACTCTCCTTGGTGATTGTGAGTTAGATATAACAACTGAATCAACATTAGATAATACTACTTATGGTATTTACTACATTTACTATAGTGTTGATTTTGAAGGACACTCATATACGGCTGAACGCCGAATTAGGGTTGTTCGTGATACTGAAAAAGATTTTAATATTGATCTTGAAGTAGTATCAACAGAACCTAATGCGTTAACTTTTTCAGTTTTTATTAATGATGAAGAAGGAAAGCTAATTGATGGAAAAGGAACTTTATATTTACTAGATGAAAAAATAGGGGAATACCCAATTGAAAACGGGTTAAATGTTTTAGAATTTACCGGTCTAGCAAATATGACATATTATCGTTTTGAGTTTACCGGTTCTTATGTTGAGGGTAACGTAACTTATAATTTAGTAAACTATAACTTTGGCGCTAAAACAACATTTATACCACCGGAAGACTATCCAAGACTTGAACTTATTGGGGATGATGAACTTCACCTTGAAGTTGGAGAAGCATATGTTGAACAAGGAGTTACTATCATTGGTGAACAACAAGATTTAGAAGTATCTATTAATTCAAATATTAATGTTGATATACCAGGAACATATGTAGTTATTTATACAATAGTCTTTAATGAAACTACGATTTATGCTCATCGTACTGTTTATGTTGATGGGGAAGAAATCCCGTTTGATGTAGATATTGAAGTTACTGAAAATAATGCTTTTAGTATTATTGTTTCAGTTACTGTTGATGATCCAGATGGATTAATTATTGATCCAGTTGGAGTATTATATCTTGGCGATGATGTTGTCTCAAGATATAGTTATGCAGATGGAACTACGGAAATGATTTTTAGAAATTTACTTGCAGATACTGAGTATACTTTTGTTTTAGAAGGTTCATACCTTGTAGATGGTTCTTCTGTTTCAATTGGTGATTACCACTTAAATATTACAACAGCAATAATTAGTGATATTCAACCAGTTCTTGCCTTAGTTGGAGAT
>JAOZSP010000161.1:0-1393 GCA_029939615.1 Candidatus Izemoplasma sp.
TAAAGAATGGATGGGGCCAATTTATGAATTTTTAGGATTAAGTGTTGGTGTTGTATTTGTAGGAACAATTGCATTATTCTCACTAATTGTTTATTTCTTAATTCCATTTGTATTAGATCAAGTACGTGCTTTCTTTGAAAATGATTGGCCATTGATTCAATCATATTTCCAAAACGACTTAAGAGGTGACTTTATCTTTGGTACTGATATCTACGACTGGATGGTAGGAACAATTAACGATTCAAGACTTGTTGAAGACACAATTGCAGGGTTTGCTGATAATCTAACAGCTTCAATATCAAACTCGCTAGTTAATATTATTAGCATAGTAGTAGTATTACCTGTTTCATTAATTTACTACTTAAAAGACTATGAAATGATCAACGATACAATTCGTTCAATTGTACCTAAACGTTATAAAAAATCTTCAAGTGAATTAGGTAGTAGATTAAATAATACAGTTGGAGCATATGTACGTGGACAACTATTACTAATGTTAGCCATTGGTAGTGCAGCAACAATTCTTTACCGTTTAATAGGACTAGAGTATTTCTTTGTCTTTGGGATTATTGTAGGATTAACTAACATAATTCCTTATTTCGGAGCAATTATAGCAATGATACCAGTAGTTGCATATGCCATAATTACACAAGATACAGGGCCAGGACCAATAGCTGTTGTATTAGTAAATGTTGGTTTACAAATGGTTGAAGGAAATGTTTTCCAACCAATTATTATGGGAAGACAACTAGAAATGCATGCCATTGTTATTATCATGTCAATTATGTTCTTTGGTAGTTTATTTGGAATTATAGGAGTAGTTTTCGCAGCACCACTGGCAGCGACAATCAGAGTTTTATTTGATTTCTACCGTGAAAAAAAACAGGAAAGAGAAGCAGGAAATCTTGCTTCATCAAATAGTCCCTAATGAGTCATAAAAAAGTTTATAATGTATTCCAAATAAATCTAATTGTATTTCTTGTAATTTGTATTATGTTAGTTCCAATTTTAAGTGTTATATCATACTTATTTGATTTGCATTTACAAACTTCACCAGTATCAGTTATTATAATTTCAACAGTAATTATGGGGATTTTCTTTGTTACTGGTCTTGTGTATATACTAATAACAAAAGATCATTTTAAAAGAAAATTAAAAGCATCATACCAACGTGAATTTACGATTGTTTTATCTGTTAGTGCAATCGGTGTTGTTGGTATGGGAATAATGTTCCTATATTTAGGTGGACCAGAATTATATGTTCCTCATGTAATTATTCCTGTTGCTATTGTAACTTTTTCGTTACTATATGTTATTGGTAACCGCTATTTTAATATTAGTTTACTAAGAAAATAATGGCTACTTCGGTAGCCATTTTAAAAAGGATGGTTTT
>JAOZSP010000161.1:1403-3714 GCA_029939615.1 Candidatus Izemoplasma sp.
TTCTCGGAAATCCAAGACAAATCAGTCTTGATTTTTGGTCTTGGTGGCGTTGGTGGAAACGCCGCTGAAGCAATCGCTCGAACGGGCTTTAACACAATAATATTAGTCGATAATGATACAATTGATGAATCAAACATAAACCGTCAAATAATTGCCCTAAATAGCACAATTAGTAAAACTAAAACAGAAGTAATGAAAGAGCGAATATTAGATATTAATCCCCAGTGCATAGTAATAACTTACCAACGATTTTATGATTTTAATACTAAACATGATATTTGGAATAATAAAATTGATTACGTTATTGATTGCATTGATACAATAACGTACAAAATAGATATTATAAAAGAATGTATTGGTCGTGATATTACCTTTATTTCAGTAATGGGGACAGGTAATAAATTTCATCCTGAGAAATTAGAGATATTACCTTTAAGTAATACAGAATACGATCCCATTGCTCGTGTAATAAGAGGTAAACTAAACAAGGAATATAATCTAAAAAAAGTAATGGTTGTAGCAAGTAAAGAACCACCGTTAAAAGTTGATTCTACTGTAAATAGTCCTTTTTCTAATTCATTTGTGCCTAACACTGCAGGGATATTAGCTGCTTCATATATTTTTAACAAGGTGATTTCACAGTGAAACTAAGACTTAGTGAATATAACCCAGTTTGGAAAAAAGAATTTACTAAACTACAAACATTCTTATCTTCAATTTTAGCCGACTTAGTAATAGATATTAAACATATCGGTAGTACAAGTGTTGAAACACTGTGGGCAAAGCCTATTATCGATATTGATATCGTATATAATAAGAATTTTCCAGAAATAAAAAAAATTCTCGAAGCAAACAACTATCTATATGAAGGTGAAAAAGGAATTAAGGATCGTCATGCCTTTAAACGACTAAAAGATGACTTTTACGAACATCATCTTTACGTAATCTTAGAAAATAGTGAAAGTTTACTAAACCACATAAATCTTAAAAGAGCGTTGCAAAATAATCAAAAATCACGCATAGTTTATAATGACTTAAAAAAGAAATTAATTACGCAAAACAATATAGATAGAGAACTATATACAAAAAGTAAAACAAGTCTTATTCAATCTATTTTGAAGGAGGAATCATTAATGAAATCAATAGTATTAGCAGGAGGTTGTTTTTGGGGAGTAGAAGCTTACTTTAAGCAACTGAATGGTGTTGTAGCAACTGAAGTTGGATATATTAATGGTAATGGATCTCCTACTTATCAAAAAGTGAGCGAAGGTAGTGGACACGCAGAAGCTGTTTTAATTAGGTATGATGAAGACATGATTTCACTTAAAAAAATATTGGACCATTTATTTAATATTATTGATCCAACAGCTATCAATCAACAAGGGAATGATAAAGGTATCCAGTATAGAACAGGAATATATAATTACGCACAAGAACAATTTCTGTTTATTACAAACTATATAAGCGTTCGTCAAAAAGAATATAGTCTTCCAATAACTTTAGAACTAAAAACTGATTTAACCTTCTTTCCTGCCGAAGATAAACATCAAAATTACTTAGAAAAAAACAAAAATGGCTATTGCCATATAAATCTAAGTACATACAAAAATGTCGAATAAAATACTAGTTATAGGTGCTGAGAATATTGATATATTCGCAAGCACAACTGATGATTACTTGCTGCATGATTCTAATCTTGCAACAATTAATCTCGGAATCGGTGGCGTTGGTGGCAACATCGCTACTAACTTAAATACTTTAGGAGAAGAAGTTAGTTTTATTACCGTTTTTGGAACTGATTTGCTAAGTAATTTAGCGTATAATCACTTTACAAAACGAGGAATTGATTGTCAGGAATCTTTACACATAGAAAACGAAAGAAATAGCGTATATTTAGGAATTATGGATAAAGATAATGATTTATATTTAGGGTTAAACGATATGGGGATTTTAAAAAATCTGGATGTACCATTTTTTAAATCAAAAGCTGATTTTATTAATAAGTTTTCCATTGTTGTAATTGATAATAACTTATCTTTAAGAGCAATAACCTACTTAGTTAAAACATATCAATCTAAAACAATTGTAATGGACGCAGTAAGTGCTAAAAAAGTAAGCAAATTAAACGACCTACTCCCATTTATCTCAGTTCTAAAAGTAAATACTCTAGAACTAAGCGAACTATCAAAAGAAACAGAATTAAAATCACAAATAAACGATTTATTAAACCGTGGTATCAAAGAACTTTTAGTTACAAACAAAGATGATAACGTATATTACGCAACTAAAGATGTACTAAAGACTTTTAAAA
>JAOZSP010000162.1 GCA_029939615.1 Candidatus Izemoplasma sp.
AGAACAGGACGTGCAGGACTTGGTGGTTTTGCAATCTCATTTTGCTCTAAAGATCAAACAGACTTACTAAGAGATATTCAAAAACACATAAAAATGCAAATCCCTGTTATGAAAGATTCTGTGTACGCTCTTGAACTAAAAGAACTTCCACCAGAAACAAAGAATCAAAATTCTTATAAAAAGAAAAAACCAAACAGTCAAGGCAAACAAAATAGAACTTATTCTCGTAAAAGATCAAGACGTAATAAAGTAGAACCAAAAAACTTTTCAAAACATGATAGTAGAAATCAGTCTAAAAATTATAAAAGCAAAAATAAACGATAAAATAGAAAGCCTCTAACCAAGCGGTTATGTAAAATCTTTACCAAATGCAGTTTAAATAGAAATCCCTTATCTAAGGGATTTTTTATTTAAACTATTTTTATCACCAGTAGAGGGAGCACCAACTGTGTAATATGGTATAATGTTAAAGGAGGAGATGATTGTTTTGAGGAAATGGAGTTTGGAAAAGCAAAACAAAATAGCAGGTATTTCATTGATTGTTACTATTTTCATATATATAGTACATTCAGTATTAGAGTGTCTAGCATTATATTATTGTATTGAGTGTAGTGCTCCTTGGCATGTTGCATTGTTATTTACAACAGCAATATACATAATACCATTATTTATTTTATTAGGGTTGAAAGTCTATTTAGTTTTTAGGATTAAGATGAAGAAAGATTCATTGTAAGAAATAGTAATGCTATGAGTTTTTATGTTTAGGGAGCATTAAAAAGCAAATAAACGTTCTAACATAATAAAAAACTTTTAAAACATGGTGGAGGAAGTATATATGAAAAGAATTATATTATTCTTAATTTATTTAATTATCCAAATTATTTGGATTCCAATCGCAATAATAGGTCTAATAATAGGTCTATATAAAGAAATGTATTTAAGTAGAAAACTAGATATATCTTTTTCTGCAGGACAAGCTCTTCAATATAGATGGATAATGCATATGTTTGATACTAGAACTGATTCTAATACGATTGCCTTTACTAAAAAATTTCCTTGTGAATCACATTTTGGATTATGGGCAGTAATGGGTCCATTCATTATTATGCATAAGTTGTTTGGATTCAAATCAACATTTAATTCAAAAGTTGATTTTGGGTATGAGACTTTACAAAAGATTGCTGGTAATAGAGTATTATTATTTGATCGAATTATTGAAAAGTATATTGATAAAGTAGATCAAATAGTATTGCCTGGAGCTGGTTTTGATTTGATTACTAATAAATATACTAAAGATAAAGATATAAAGGTATATGAGTTAGATCAAGTAAATACTATCAAGATGAAATTAGATACGCTTAGAAAAGCAAATATAGATCACGATTGGATTACATATATAACGGTAGATTATAATAATGAATCATGGAGTGATAAATTATTAGAATCTGGCTTTGACAAAAATAAAAAAACACTATTTCTATGGCAAAGTGTTTCATTGTATTTAGATGAAGAACTAGTTATTGATTCATTAAAGAAAATGAAACAGTTAGGAGCTCAGGGTAGTATAATAGCTCAAGATTTTTATTCAAAAGCATTTTTAGATGGAAATATATCTAAAATGGCAATAAAAAACATGGATATGATAGGAAAACTAGGAGAACCTTGGAAGTTTGCTTTGGATATGTCAGATGGTTCAATAGAATCCATTAATAATTTCTTAGAATTATGTGATTTAGAACTTAATAAAAATTATCAGTTTGGTGTAAATCTAGGACTTGAAAACTTCTACAATATTTCTATATCACTAATTTGATTGAAAGCGATATATTTGATTAGTATTTGCTTAATAAGTTATTTTCTATGATAAAATATAAAAGAAGGATGTGATACAATGATTGAGTTTAATACAGATAGATTGTGTTTGAGAGAACTACAAAATAGTGATGTAAATGATATATTTGAGTATTGCAAATCACAAGAAGTTATTGAAATGGTAGGTATGAGGTTACATACTTCAATAGAAGTAACAAAAAAATATATTGAGCATGAACTTAAAAAGTCTGAAACTAGGGCAATAGTGTTGAAAGACTCAAAAAAATTAATCGGTACAGTTTCTTTAAGAAGACAATACAATGATTATGACCTAGATATTAGATCAATAACTTGTGTTATTAATCCTAAGTACTGGGGAAAAAGGTATGCACCTGAAGCGATTAAAGAGATTGTTAAATTCGCATTTGAGAATGAGAATGTACATAAAGTATTAGGAGGTCATTTTTCTTTTAATATGCAATCAGCTTCTGTAAATAAGAAACTTGGATTTATTTATGAAGGTAGACAAAGAGAAATAATTAAATACCAAGGAAAACTTGTTGATGCTATTGAATATTCCTTATTATATAAAGATTATATTGAGGTTTCAAAAAAGTGGTAGTATATTTAATGTGATAAGGATGATGATATTATGTTTGACAATGTAAAAATAAATATGATACTTACTTTAATAATAGTGCTTGTACTATTATTCACAGTAAGTATCGTTACTGGAGTAAATATTATGAGTATGCAGGCATCACTATTAATCATTATTGGTATTGCTGCATTGATTGGAGTACAAGCAATATTATTAAGAATGAAGAGGAAAAACAAGGATAAAATAATTAAAATTTTGATTTCTGTAGTAGTATTTTTAGTTATTTTAGCAATAATAAACTTCACTATTGAATTTACTACTAATAGTGTCCTTATTTTTAGAAAAACTATTCCTGGAGTACTATTATTTATATATGTCTCAATAACTCTTCTTTTATTATTTCTATTAATAGACCGTTATATTAAACAAAAAAGACTGTATATAGTACTACAATCAATTGTAATACTCTTAATAATTGTTTTGGGAATATATGATGTGGTCCTAACTTTTCTAGGTGGAGCATCTGTAACTGAGGTAGAATTTGAGGAACCTAATATTACACTTTATTTAGTAGAAGATTCATTTCTTTTTAGTACCAATCATAGGTTATATAAAGAAGTATTGCCATTTTACGGTACTTACTTAGAACATGATGGTTCATGGACTTGTGATGATGGTTGTGTAACAAGAACACCTGAAGCATATACATGGACGTGGATAGATGATAGTACTTTAATTGTTTCTTACAGTCAAATGTTTAATGATGTCATATACTATTTGCCCGAGGATAATGATTAATACATTTGAAAATATCATTCAAGAACCTATTATTTCCTCAAAACTTAACTAAATCTTAACTTATTTTAAGAATTCTTCTATTATTCCTTATATAATGTAAAATGATTATGTAGGACAAACTGGAGGTAAAACATATGAAAAATTTAGTAAATGGAAAATCAAAGAGTATAATATCATTGTTATTGCTTTTATCTTTGTTGTTATCAACAGGAACTTTTGCTTACTGGGCAAGTTACGTTGAAGGAACTTCAACCGAAGCTACTGACGTACTTTCAGTTGGTTCAGGTGATAAAGTTTCAACCATTTTTGAATTATCAAATGAGTTAGTTTCTGGTGGATTACTGGTTCCTGCAAATCAAGTTAAAAACAGTTTATTTGGAGCAGTAGACCATATTGATTTAGTTTATAACGTTGCATGGAATGAAGAA
>JAOZSP010000163.1 GCA_029939615.1 Candidatus Izemoplasma sp.
AAAAATGAAGAAATACTAATTATTCAAAATTTATCAAAAAACGAGCAAAAATTCACAATTCCTTATCCAATAAAAAATATTGTAGATTTACTCGGCAACAAAATTTTAATAACAGGCAATGAAATATTACTAGGTAAATCACAATACTATTGGATAAATTTAGCTGGTTAAATAATTATTTTTTTACAATGTTTTTCTCTTTTTTAGACTAAGTGGTGAATATGATAAAATACATCAAAGGAGTTGTTAAGTATGAAGAGTGTTATAGGTAAGATTTCTATTCTATTAGTGATTTAATTTTTCTATTTAATCAGTATAGACTTCAAAGATGGCCTTTTAAAATTAATAATTTTTATGCAATTTTGGGTTTGTATTGGAGTGACAGCACTCATATCCTTGGTATTGGCAAACTATTTTAGTAAAAGATTTACTTATTTGATAATAGTTATTATAGTATTAGTAATTTTAATTGTAACTCCGCTTGCAGGAGAGAGTTCATCCTATCCAATGTATTTTTTCAAAATTTATTGGACACTGCCTACACTATCATTTGTTTTAGTGAATGGAACTTACGATATTTTCCACCAAAGTGAGAAAAACTGAGTGGTAACACTAGTAATTGAGATAAATATTGGAGGTATTAAAAGAATATAATAATATTAATAACGCACATAAGAAACAAGAAATAGCAAAAACTATTCTAAGAGATTTACCCGAATGGTTTGGATTAGAAGAATCTACATTGGAGTATATTGAAACAGTAAAAGACTATTTAATGATAGTTGCATATGATAATGATGATAAAGTAATTGGATTTTACTCAGTTAGAGAAGAAAACATAGATGTATTAGATATGTATGTACTTGGAGTATTGAAGGAATATCATAATAAAGGTGTTGGTTCTTTACTACAAGAATTTGTAGATAAATATGCCCTAAGCAAAGGGTACAAATATTTAATGGTACTCACATTAGCAAAAAAAGCTAATAACAAAGAATATTTGCTAACAAGAAACTTCTATTTAAAAATGAATTTTAGTGATTTTTATCAAAATGATGATATTTTTGATAAAAATAATCCTTGCCAAATAATGATAAAGCAATTATGATGATGAATAAAAAAATATATTCTTCGATTAGAAATCGAGGAATATATTTTTATTAGTGTTGCTAAATTTTTTGATTTTCTAAGGTGTTTTTGTAATAATGGAATATTTTGGTCTGGTTTAGGTAATTAAAGATATATAATCTCTTTCTTTTTTAAGAGCAATACACCATTCCAAGTTGAATTGCCTTTGTTTATAAATAATGATAGAATATTCATAATAGGTAAAAGGAATTATTTTAAAATACTATAGTTAATAATTTATTCTATTGTGTATTTTTGATTTATTTTGGGAAGGATTTGAGTTTTATGAAAAAAATTATATTAAGTTTGCTTTTATTAATTACATTAGTTGGATGTAATGATAATACGGAAACGCCACTAATATGTGATGATGGTTATCATGTTGAAGATGAAGTATGTGTTCTTGATGATGGAGAAACAACGACTTTTGTAGTTTCTTTTGATGTTGGACAAGGAAGCAATGTAAACTCGATTGACGTTGAGAGTAAAGAGTCGATTGATTTGCCGGTGTCTGTAAGAGAAGGATATAGCTTTTTGGGTTGGACTCTTACTAATAGTGAAGAAGCTGAAATTGTTATAGTACCATATGCTCCCAATTCGAATATTACCTTGTATGCAAAATGGAGCATAAATCAATATACGATTTCATTTATAACAAATGAAGGTTCGTTAGTTGATCCAATTACACAGGATTTTAATGCGAATATATCTCAAGTAGAGAATCCAATCAAAGATGAATATATATTCGGTGGTTGGTATTCTGATATTGAACTTACAGTCGAATATATTTTTTCAACTATGCCTTCGGAAGATATCACCTTGTATGCAAAATGGGATGCTATGGACTGGAGTGTTATTGAACTATATTTAACAGGTCTATTACCAAATGAATTATCAGAAAACATCAGTTTACCTAATACTTACCTTGATTATTCTATTTCTTGGGAATCTAGTGATCCTGAGATTCTAAGTGATGCTGGTATCTATTATAGACCTTATCAATCAACTGTAGTAATTTTATCAGCAATTATTCAGTTAGGACAACAAACAGTAACAAAAACATATAGTATTGAAATTGCAGGTTACAAATCATTAAGTGCTCCTTTAACTTCAAGTTATATTTATAGAGATTATGATGCAGTTAGTGATTCGTTCTTTAGAATATTAGATATTATCAATTGTGCTTTTATCCATGCTGATTCTTCAGGGACATTGTCGGGGACAGCTGTATTGAGTAATATAAATACTTATATAATGCCCAAAGCACGAGAGAATGGGAATTGGGTAATATTTTCTATTTCTCCAGAATCAGATTGGTCTGCGATTGCGATTAGTCCTACTAGGGTTGATACTTTCGCAGATAATATTGTAGCAATGATTAATGAATATGGATTTGATGGTGTTGATATTGATTGGGAAACACCATCTACTAGTGAAGCCACGCTTTTTACGGATATGATGAGTGTTATTTACACAAAAGTGAAAGCAAATAATCCAAATCATCTTGTTACCGCCGCAATTGCCGGGGGTATATGGCAACCTCCAAGATATGATTTAGAAAATTCACATCAATATCTTGACTATATTAATATGATGACGTACGGCATGGTAAGTAATAATGGATATTATCAAAATGCTTTGAGTAAATCGACAACTTATGCGAATCCAACGGATTTAGCTGGGAGAACATTAACTAGTTGTTCGATAGAAGAAAGTGTCGAAATTTACAATGGATATGGAATTCCAAATAGTAAAATTATTGTCGGTGTTGCTTTTTATGGAATAAAACAAACAAGATCTTATGATTCATCAAGTCAAACTTGGTCTAGTTGGGTAAAAAATGGAACGGTATCATATAATTATATAAACAATGTTTACTTGAGTAACAGTGATTATAGATATTATTACGACTCTAGTGCTGGAGTACCTTATATTATCAAAACAGATGGAACTGTCTTCATCTCATATGATAATCCTAGATCTATTGGAGATAAAAGCGATTATATTATTGAGAATGGCCTTGCTGGAATGATGTACTGGGAAAACGGATTAGATTCAACAGGAGCATTACTTCTAGCAATGGAAGCAGAGCTTAATGATTAAAGATTCCAAATGGAAAGTTGGGCAATGATTTTGTATAAATTCTAGTATGTGATAATTAGTTTGAAACTTTGGAGCAATATTAACAAAATTGAATAAGTGTATTAAAAAGAACCTATAATTAGATGACTTTATCAAAGTGTCTATTTCATAGGTTCTTTTTTTTGAACATTATGGTTTTGTTACATTATTTCTTTTTTGATTCAACCTCTGGTTGTTCTTCAAAAACTTTTGATCCAGTAAGTTTACCACCCATAAATCCAGTAATTAAACTCATAAGATCCATACCAGTTGATTCTTGGATTCCTTCAAGAATATTAGTAGTTGTTTTCATTATATCT
>JAOZSP010000027.1:0-3992 GCA_029939615.1 Candidatus Izemoplasma sp.
GATATTAGTTCAATAGTAGCTAATTTATATATTGAAGATGAATTTATTGATTCAGCAAATGTTTATGATGATCATATTGATTTTCAAGTGAATAACTTATTCGCTAATTATGAATTTGAAATTGAACTTGTTGCTGATTATGACTTGAATGACGGGATGGGTGTTCAAGAAGATCAAATTATATTTAGTGAAATATTTAGCACACTAGAAAATGCATCTCCGACGGTTGATATCGTAAATATCATTGTTACTCAAGGATATGTAACAGTTGATTTAACTGTTGTTGATACAAATGAAACACTTATTAGTTCAATGACTGCAGTTCTATATGAAGAAGATGTAGAAGTACAATCAATTAATTTTGATGAAGCGACTACACAAATAATTTTTGATTATCCAACTGTAGCGGGAACAAATTACTATATCGAAGTATATGCAGATTATAATTTACGTGATGGATTCGGTGTAGTGTATGATGAATCATTACGCCGTATTGTTTCATTCACTGCTGAAGCGAAGGCACCAATCGCTGAAGTTAGTAATGTTGTTAAAAGTACATCAGAAATTGATTTTGATGTAAGAATAATTGATGCAGATTTAACTATTATAGCAGATTCTGTATTCGTTTACCTTTATCTTGGAGATGTTCCAATTTATGAACTTGCTATTGCTGTTGGTGAAGCTTCTGTAAGCTTTGATAATCTTTTATCAAATAACGAATATACAATTATTATTGAAGCTAATTATAATTTAGATGATGGAAGTGGTGTGTTAACAGAACAAGTCCTTATAACTCATAAAGTTAGTACAGAGATTAAAGATGTGCCTACTTCTGTAATTTCTCTTCCAATTACTACGGATACTACAATCACTGTAGATATAGATGTTGTTGATAATGATAATGTTATATCTGGTGGAACTATAATTGCAGTTTTATACCATGAAAATGACGAAGTAGATTCACAAGCGTTAGTTACTGGTGGTAATTTCGGTGTTGAATTCACAGGTTTATTGTCAGATAATTTTTACGATATTATTGTTTATGTTGATTACGATTTAAATGATGGTGTTGGTGTCGTAGAAGATTTTGCTGTTGTAAGTTCTTCTGTATCAACAACAGCAAAATCAGGACCGGCAGCTGAATTTAGATATTCTGCAGCTACTGATACAACTATTGTTGTAGATATTTTTGTTACTGATAATTTTAATGTAGTTGTGCCTGGTACGTTGCAAGCAATCTTAATGCTTGGTGATGATCCTGCTGTTGGAGTTGATCCAATAGATTTAACTGTTGGTATGAATTCAAATGTAACATTTGATAATTTGTTCTCTAATGAAAGATATTATGTCAATATAGTTGCAAATTATGACTTTAATGATGGAAAAGCAGTAAGTGATCCTGAAGAATTGACGTATCAACGCCTTGACACAGTCCCTCTTGCAAATGTAATTGCAAATATGACAATTGTAGAAATCACCATTAATTCAGTAGTTTTTGATGTTGAGATTCAAGATTTAAATAGTGTTATAACTGGGAATTTACGAGCAGTATTATACTATGACGAAGTTGAACAAGATTCTCAAGTAATCATTACTGGTGATAATGCTGGGTTAACATTTACTGGTCTTGACTCTGAAACTGATTATGAAATTCATATTGAAGCTGATTATGATATGAATATGTCTGAGGGAGCAGTTATTGGTGGAATGTTAGATTTTACTGAAATAAGAACTTTATCATTAAGTAGACCAGTAATTTCAATTAGTAATATTATTCCTGATTATGGTTCATTTACAGTGGATATAGATATTGATAATTCTGATGGAACAATTACTGGAAATAGAAAAGCTTTATTATATAAAGATGATATAGCAACAGGACAAGAAGTTGTTTTAGTTGATGGGTTAAATTCTAGTGTTTTATTTAATGGATTGTTATCTGATAACGAATACGAAGTTCGAGTTATTGTTGATTATGATTTAAATGATGGAAATGGCGAGCAATTAGCAGCTGTAATAACAAGTGAAGTAGTAAAAACTGCTACAAGAATTGTTCCTTTAATTACTCTTACTGACTTAGTAGTATCACATAATGAAGTAACTTTTGAATTTGATTTAGATGATATTAATGAAGTAATAGTTCCTGGAACGATTAAGGCAGGATTATACTATAATGGTACTTTACAAGCTGAAAAGTTATTATTCACAAACGAGGTTTTCTTTAGTTTAAGTGGATTCTTAGCTGATTATCCTTTTGAAATTGTTATTAGTGGGAATTATGACTTAGGTGATGGTAATGGAGTAGTAGTTGATGGTGAAATCGAAGAGTTAGAGTTTGTTACAGAAGCATATAGCGCTCCTCTAGCAGATATAGTTTCGGTTGATATTAATCAAAATTCAGTTGATGTAGTAATAACTATTACTGATGAAGATGAAACATCAACAGCTAACCTAATTGCTGTATTATATGACGAAGACGATTTAGTATTAGAAACAATTATATTAACTGAAGGATCAAACAGTATTTCCTTTAGTGAAATATTAGTGTATCGTCAATTATATTCAGTTGTTGTTTACAGCGATTATAATTTAAAAGATGGAGCTGGTGAATTAACGGATATCGCTCTTGATGAGAGTTTAATCTCTGAATATAATAAATTTAAACCGCAAGCAGATATATCAAACGTTGTTGTTACTGAAGATTCAATTACACTTGATATTGATATTTATGATAATTATACAGTTATAGAAGTTGGTACTATTAGAGCGGTTCTATATTTAGATAATGTTTTTGTAAGTGATGTTGTTTTAATATCAGGAGCAAATCCAGGAATTGTGTTTAATACATTATTCTCTAACAGAGATTATGTAGTGAAAATTGAAACTGATTATGATAATGATGATGGTAATGGAATTGTTAGTGATTATGTTATGACAACATCTTCTCAAACAACATTAGCTAAAACTGTTCCAAGTGCAACAATTGTTGTTGATAGTTTTGCTGCAACAGAAATCATTTATGATATTGATGTTAGCGATATATCAAGTGTTACAAGTTTAATTGTAGGTAACTTATATGATGAAGACAATAATTTAGTTGATTCTCAAGTACTTATTGTTGGTGACAACTTTAATGTTACTTATAGTGTTATTGGAACAACAACTTATAAACTTGAAGTAGTAGCGACTTATGATATGGATGATGGAGAGGGTGTTATAACTAGCACTTTAAGTACAATAAATCAAAGTACACCAAGTAGCACAGCTCCAAGTGGTGTAATAAGTACTACTGTACAAACATCTTCTGAAATTGATGTAACTTATTCATTCACTGATGATGATGGTGTAAGTACTGAACAAAGCATTGTTTTATATTATAATGATATTGAAATTTCATCACAAGCAATTGTTGTTGGTACTGATCAAACTGCTATCTTTACAGGCTTATCTCCTAATAAGACATATGTAGTAAAAATCGAGTCATCTTATGACATAAATGATTTAAATGGATTGCAAACAGATGTCGTATTAATTGAAGCGTCTGCTACAACTAATGGATTAATATTTATTGATACTGGACTTGAAGTTGTATCAAAAAGACGTAGTCAACTTGAAGTTATAGTTACTGATGATGATGGAATTTTAACAGGTGCTTACATTACAGCTACTTTAATTCAAAACGGTGTTGAGGTTGATACATATTTAGTTTCTTATGAAGGAATTAATACAATTGATTTAATAAATCTACTTAGTAGTTACGACTATACATTGGAATTTGAAGCAACTTATGATTCTGGTAATGGTAATATTACAGAAGTAGTTTATATTCATGAATTTACAACAGAAGATTTGGTAGATCCTATTGTTGATATTGATGCTGTAGAAGTTTGGAGTAATGCTGGTGGAAACATTAGTTTAAATGTAACATTCGGATTAGATGAAGATTCTATGGCGATTGATGATACATGGAATGCACTATTATACCAAGATGA
>JAOZSP010000027.1:4002-13277 GCA_029939615.1 Candidatus Izemoplasma sp.
GATGGTATCTTAGTTGATACTGTTGATCTTGGAACTATTGATGATGCTGGTGGTATTGTTCCTGTAGTATTCGTCGGATTTGATCATACTGACGGAAGTATTTATACTATAGTAATTGAAGCAGAAATTGAATTAAATGTAGAACCAGGTGTTGGTTACGTAGTTATGGCTGTTGCAAGTAGAACATTCTGTGACGCTGGAAACTAATAAACATAAATAAAACTCTCTAATTTAGAGAGTTTTTTTTGTGATTATGGTTTGAGTTGTTAATTGGGATTCATTATTGTGGGTTGATAAATCGGTACTATCAAATTTTTCAAGAAATTGAATTACTTCATTGGTTATCTTTGTGGGAGTAGAAGCACCACTACTTACAGATACCTTTTTGAATTGTTTTAACATTTCAATATCAATATCTTCAACACTTTCAATTAGAGTTGAAGGGATATGAGATTCATTTATTGAAACTTCTCTAAGCTTTGAGGAGTTGTTTGATAGCTTGTCACCAACGATAAAACAGTGTTCTATTGTTTTACTTTGATTTTTTATCGCTTCTTGACGAATTCTAGTAGCATTACATACTTCATCGACAAAGTAGATATCAGGATAAATTTTCTTGATTTCTTCGGTAATATTGTATATATCATATAAAGACATAGTTGTTTGATTAGTAACTGCGATATTTCTTGATTTAAGGTTTAAGGAAATAACTTCTTCAATTGTTTCAACAACATGAACTTTATCATCAATACCTTTAGCTGCTTCACTTTCAGGATGATTGTGTTTCCCAATATATATAATCTTATAGTCTTTTTCTAAAAGTTTGATTATTAGATTTTGTGATTTTAAAACGTCATCACATGTTGTATCAATTATTTCTAAACCTTTATCTTTAGCTTTTTGTCGTACTTTTGGACTTACTCCATGAGCAGTAAAGACAACAATGCCATCATCAATTTCATCAAGTAATTCTAATCTGGATTTTGATTCGCTTGATAAAGTTTTTATACCTTCATTCTCAAAATATGAGACGATTTGTTTGTTGTGGATTACCATTCCTAAGATAGTAATGTTTTTTTCTGTTGACTTTTCAATGAGATTTGATATAGTATTTACTGCATTGACAACACCGTGACAATACCCACGGGGAGATAGTTTTACTGTTTCCATATGATCACCTGTTTATATTATACAAGATAGTCATTTAATTTGGAAATGTTTATATAATATAGTATAGTTATAGGGTAGTGAAAAAAGGTAACTTTTTACACGCCATTGTAAATAGCGGAGGTTTTTATGGGCATCTTAGATAAAATTAATGTTACTATAAAGGACATTAATGCAAAAAATAGAAATCTTAAAATGGAAACAATGAAAATGAGGGGGATTTATAAAGAATAAATTATATATGGGTTTATTAGTAATAGTATTATCTTTCTCTTTATCAGGTTGTATTATGGTTGGTTCTAATGAAGCCGTATTTGAGAAGTATTGTCATCAATTTCCTAGTGATGAGGGATGTATGAATGATGGTATTCCAACAGGGATTAATGAAACCAATAGTGAATCATGCCAAGATGGATATGTATTGCAAGATAATATTTGTGTTATATCAAATGAGAATCCTATTGATACTGTAAATTGCGAATTAGGGTATCATAAAGAAGATGAACAGTGCGTTCCTGATGAAGTGGACGATATTTGTGAAGATAAACTAATTTTGTATAATGGTGATTGCGTTACAACATGTGAGCTACCAATAGATGATCCCAATTACTTTCCTTGTTTTAGAGAATGTCAAGATGGATTTTCTTGTTCATATCATAAATTAGTTTTAGCTGCAGGCAATAATTATTTTGAAAGCTTTACTATGTGGATTCATAAAACTGACATGAATAGTTCAACTGAATTTGAATTACATTACACATTGAAAGGTGAAACAGATGTTTTTGTCAGCACTGGTGGAGAAAAACTATGGTGTACTCCTAGTGTAGTGGAATGTGAAGAACTCTATAAATCTATTTATACAATCAGCCATACAACAGGTGAAATAAAATATATATTTAATTTTTGGTATGACGAAAATTGGTATACTAAAGTAGAAGGAATTAGTTATGAAGTATGGAATACTGAAACAAATGAATATGACCGAATTGATTTAGACTTACCTATTTTTTATTTAGAAGATATTTATAACGATGATTAAAAATTATTTACATAAAAAAAAGTGAAAAAAGATGACTTTTGACACTATTAAATATAGTGAGGAGAGATACTATGAATATTAATCGAGAATTTGTTAAAAAAGCAATAAAAAAATTAGGTTTTGTTAAGTTTACAGAAGTACAAGAAAAAGTTATCCCTGTAGCAATAAAAGGGGGAAATATTATTGGGTGTAGCCAAACTGGTAGTGGAAAAACCCATGCTTTTTTAATACCGATTTTTGAAAACTTAGATTTAGAAAGTGAAGACGTTCAAGTTGTTATTACTTCTCCAACAAGAGAACTAGCAAATCAAATCTATGCTTTTGCAAAGCAAATAGCAGAAGAGTCAGAGACTTTTATTGATGTTAGAAAATATACTGGTGGTAGTAACCGTGCAAAAGAAATTGATAGACTAAAAAAATCACAACCAAGAATCGTTATTGGAACACCTGGTAAAATTAAGGATTTAGCAATTAAAGAGAATGTTCTTAAATTATATAAAGCAAGTGTTTTTGTAATAGACGAAGCTGATATGTCTCTTGATATTGGATTTTTAGAAGATATTGATAATATCGCAGGATTAATGAGTGCTGATATTCAAATGATGGTATATAGTGCTACAATACCAGAAAAATTAAAGCCGTTTTTACGTAAATATATGAATAATCCTTATGAAGTGTATATTAAACCTCGGGAGTTATCTAGTTTAAATATTGAGCATATCTTTATTCCAATGAAATCAAAAGATCGTAAAACAGTTTTAGATAATTTGTTAAAAGCAATTAACCCATATGTTGCTCTAATCTTTTGTAATACGAAAGATGTAGTAGAACAAATAGGACAAGAACTATATAACCAAGGATATAATATAGCTAAAATTCATGGTGGTATTTCTCCAAGAGAACGTAAGAGAGTTATGGAAAGAATTAACAAAGGAGAATATCAATACGTTATAGCAAGCGATATAGCTAGTAGAGGGATTGATATTGATGGTGTTAGTCATGTTATAAATTATGAACTACCTAAGGATATGGAGTTTTATATTCATAGAACAGGTCGTACTGGTCGTGCTAGTTATAGTGGGATGGCAATAAGTTTATATAGTACAAAAGATGATCATTATATTGATTTCTTAGAAGGAAAAGGAATAAGAATTAATTATAAAGATATTAAAGAAAATCAGTTGGTTGTTAGAAGAGAGAGAAAAGAAAGAGATAAAAGACAAAGAGTAACTGCTGGTTTTGACAAAAATAAAGTGAATATTAAAAAGAAAAATAAAAAAGTTAAACCAGGTTACAAGAAAAAATTTCATTATGATTTACAAAAAGCGAAAAAGAAAGCTATTCGTAAAAAAGGGAGATAAATATGTTAAAAATTGGTAGTCATGTTTCAATGAATGGAGTTGAAATGCTGGTTGGTAGTGTGAAAGAAGCTTTAAGCTACGGATCTAACTGTTTCATGATATATACAGGTGCTCCACAAAATACAAGACGTAAACCTCTAGAAGCGTTACAAATAGAAGAAGCGAAACAACTTATGTTAGAAAATAACTTAAAGTTAGAGGATGTTGTTGTTCACGCTCCTTACATTATGAATTTAGCTAATCATGACCCAAAAAAAAGACAGTTCGCAGTTGATTTCTTATCAAGTGAAATAAAAAGAACGGCTACAATTGGAGCAAAGCAAATAGTATTACACCCAGGTGCTCATGTAAAACAAGGTCCAGAAATAGGGATAACACATATAATAGAAGGGTTAGACAAGGTAATTGAAAACACAAAAGATTTAAATGTTTTAATTGCTTTAGAAACAATGGCTGGAAAAGGAACTGAAATAGGAAGAAATTTTGAAGAACTTAGTTTAATTATTAATGGTGTTAAGAATAATAAAAGACTTAGTGTTTGTTTTGATACTTGTCATACTCATGACGCTGGATATAAAATAAAAGAAGGTTTCGATGCAGTAATGGCTGAATTTGATAAAATCATTGGAAAAGAGCGAATTAGTGTCTTTCATATTAACGATTCAAAGAATATTCAAGGTGCAAAAAAAGATCGACATGAAAATATAGGATTTGGTTTTATAGGATTTGAATCTTTAAATTACATTGTTAATCATCCTGATTTTACTGAAATACCTAAAATATTAGAAACACCATATGTTTCGGAAACTACTGACTCAAAAGATAAAACATATCCACCATATAAAGAAGAAATAATTATGTTTAGAAAAAAAGAATTTAATAAAAACATATTACAGGAAATAAGAAGCAAATAGATAATTCTCTATTTGCTTTTTATTATGGTATAATTAAATATACTCAATTTTAAGTTGAATACATTTAATAGCTTAAGATAACTGATAAACAGTGTAATTCAACCACAGGTTTAGTTGATTAAACCATAGAGTTATTACATTCTATTATGAAATTCCTTATACTTTGAATGAGGTGATACAAATGAAAGAAAATAAGATTCCAGAACTATTAATTACATTACGCAAAGAGAATGGTTTTACACAAAGTGATCTTGCTGATAAACTTGATATCTCATTTCAAGCTGTTAGTAAATGGGAACGTGGAGAGAACTTACCTGATGCATATACGTTACTTGCATTAGCGAGGATTTATAACATTACTGTGGATGAAATATTAAGTGGTAAATTAAAAGAAAAACAAAAGAAATCAAAATTTAGTAAAAGACTTATTAATGTATTAATGACTATTGGAGTTGCGATGCTAATGATATCTCCTATTCCTTATTTAATAAGAACAAGTGATGAAATATCATCAGGAAATATTATTATTTCATTAATTTGTGTTGTGATAGGAGTTTCATTGCTAGTATTTACTGGCTTAGAAATGGATAGAGGTAGAAAAAGAACAATGAAAAGTAAGGAAGAAATCAAAATTGACAATATTGTATATAGTTTTTGCGTTGTAATCTTCTTAGGAGCAGGACTTATTTGGCAACTATTTCATGTTGCTTGGATTGTGTTTATTCTTGGATATGCAGTAACATTGATTATTAAAAAATAAAACCTGCCATTGGCAGGTTTTAGTCATTTAGTAGTGCTTTTATGTATTCCATCTTTTCGTTGATTTCTTCAATATCTTGTTTTGAATATACTACTTTGTTGTTGACTCTTACTCCTAGTAAAAAATCAGCACTTACTTCACAAAACTCACAAAATAAGACAATTTGCTCAGGAGTAAGTTTTTGGAGATTATTTTCGATTTTAGAGTAGTTTGTACGATGTAATCCTAGATGTTGTGCAACTACTTTTTGGGGGAATCCTTTTTCGTCTCGTATCTTTTTTAATTGTAGACCAATATTTTTCATAACATCACCACCTATATTGTAGCAAATTAGCACTCTTATATTTCATTATGTATAATATTGCAACAATATTGATGACGAGTATAATAAAAGCACAAGTATAGTTGTTTTGACTTTAGATATAATACATATTATATTATATATAGGTGATACATATGCATAATTCAATAATTACAATTATAAATAAGTATATTGATGTTTTTGGTTTTGTTTCAGTTAGTGAATACATTCAGGAACGAAAAAAACTAAATTTAGATGATCATTTTGATGATTATACTTTTTTGGAGGGTTATAAAACGATTATTACTCTTGCTTTACCATATCCAAGTAAAGAAGTTAAGTGGAATGGATTAGGACATGGTGTTTTATCTAGGTATAGTTATGGTGTTGATTACCACATAGTATTTAGAGGGATACTTAATAGGATAAATGAAGAATTTAATAATCTTGAGATTAATTCTTTTGGAAGTGTTGATGTTTCAAAAGTAGATGAAAGATTTGCAGGTTATTTATGCAATTTAGGATTTTTGGGTAAGAATCAGTTCTTAATTAGTCCAGAATATGGTAGTTATATGTACTTGGCAACTATTTTAGTCGATATAGATATCGATACACCTAAAATGACTCTCGATGATTGTCATGACTGTAATATATGTGTTGAAGCTTGCCCTAGTGATGCATTAGATAATGGTTTTGATGAAACAAAATGTATTTCTAGTTTATCTCAGATGAAGAAAACTTTTGATAAAACAGAGATTTCCTATTTTAAGACAATGATTTACGGCTGTGATATTTGTCAAAAAGTATGTCCAAAGAATACAGGTATTGATATTCATAAGTATCAAGAATTTGAACCTAGTGGGATAGAAAATATTAATATTAAAAACCTATTACAAATGAGCAATAAGGAGTATTTGAATATTTATAAGAATAATGCATCTAGTTGGAAAGGTTCGACAATAATAAAGAGAAATGCGCTATGTTTAATCGCAAATCAAAACTTAAAGGAATACAGTAATGAAATAAGAAAAAGTATGGTTAAATTTAGTGATGTTTTATGGTATAATAAAACAGCTGAGCTAGTGCTCAAGATACTAGAAAGAGAGTGATTGTATGAATCATGTCGTATTATATAATCCAGAAATTCCCCAAAATACAGGGAACATTATGAGAACATGTGCAGCCTCTGATATGATGCTTCATTTGATTGAACCTTTAGGGTTTAGTTTAGATATTAAGCACGTTAGAAGAAGTGCGGCGAATTATTTAAAGCATGTTAACTATAAAGTATATAAGAATTGGGAACATTTTTTACAAGAAAATAGCGGGAATTTTTATTTTTTAACAAGATATGGGCAAACAACTCCAGATAAAATGGATTACACAAAAAAAGGGGATATTTATTTAATTTTCGGGAGTGAATCAAGTGGCATTCCTAAAGAGATTTTAAGAAATCATTTAGATACCTGTTTACGTATACCAATGACAGCTAAAGTACGAAGCTTAAATTTGAGTAATACAGTTGCTATTCTTGTTTATGAGGTTTTAAGACAGCAAGAATACAATGATTTATTTAATTATGAACCGGAAAGTCTAAAAGGAAAAGACTGGTTAATCAAGTAATTAAAAGGAGAATATATATATGATTCCATTATTGAATAGTGAAATCCAAATTCAAAGTTATAAACACGATGAATCTTTACATCGTATTTGGGAAAAAGCTACTGTTATTGAAGTTAAAGACGATTATGTAATTGTAGCCAATAGAAGAACAAAAGTTATTGAATCAAATGGCCGTTTTTGGCATACAAGAGAACCTTCTGTCACATGGTTTTATAAGGAAAAATGGTTTAATATTATTGGAATAGTTAAAAAAGATGAAATTCATTTTTATTGTAATATTGCTTCACCATATTTTTATGATGATGAAGCGCTTAAGTATATTGATTATGATTTGGATATAAAAGTAATTGATGATTTTAGTTATAAAGTATTAGATCGAAATGAATATAATAAACATAAAACAAAAATGAAATATTCTCAAAAACTTTCTAGAATACTAGAAAGGGAATTAAATGATTTAAAAGAGATGATTGATAATAGAATTGGACCATTTAATCATAATATTATTAAAAAGTATTATAAAAAATATATGGAGGAGATTCAAGATGAATAAAGAACGATTTTTAAGGTTATATACCAAAATAAGTATTTTTATAGGGTTTTTACTATTGCTTACGACTCTTAGTTATGCATTAAATTTCCCTATTGAATTTTATGGGACAATCACAAAAAATATTTTTAATATAACTTTTGAAAATTATAGTGGAACATTCAATATTTTTAATTCTCCTATGATTGTATTTCTTATATTACTAATTATGAATATTGTATTGATAATAAATTTAGGAGACTTAAAAGAAGTAGAAAATAAGGATTTAAGAGAAGTATTGATTATGAATACATTTTTGACGGTTATAATGATATTCGGACAAATCTTATTTATTGTGCTAGTACCTAATCAAATTAATGGTATTATTCAGGACAAAATAATTTTTATTAGTATGCCAGTATTAACAACTAATGTTATAAAAGTGTTTAATGTTAATTATATTTTAGCCGTTATTTACGTTGGATATAATATGTATGTAACATTTAAAAGTATTCCTGAAAAAACTGAGAAAATAGTAGAAAAAGATATTGATGAAGAATTATATGAAAAGCAATTTTTTGATAGTTTGGTTGAAAATGTAAAAGGAGAAAAAAAATGAGAGACCCAAGATTAGAAAAATTAGCAAAAACATTATTAAATTATAGTGTTGAAGCAAAAAAAGGTGAAATAGTAGCGATTCAAGGTCCACATGAGACAAAACCTTTATTGTTAGAGTTAATGAAAGAAGTAAACCGTATTGGTGCAATACCTAAAATTATTATTACCGATTCGGATATATCAAGACTAAATATGTTGGGAATGGATAAAAACAGATTAGATTATATTATTGAGGATTACACAAGTTTAGTAACAAAATCAGATTGTAGTATCCGTATTGGAGCAAGCACAAACGATTATGCTAGTATTGATGTACCTCAAGATGTTTTAATGACTTATTCAAAAGCAATGAGACCTGTTTCAAATATTATGTTAAATAAAAGATGGGTTTTATTAAACTACCCAACACCTTCCCAAGCTCAAAAAGCTAAAATGGCAAATGAAGCATTTTTTGATTATGTAATTGATGTATCAAGTGTTGATTATTCACATATGAGTGATGCTTTTATTCCTTTAAAGGAGTTAATGGAAAAAACTGATAAAGTACGATTAGTTAGTCCTGGTACTGATTTATCATTTAGCATTAAAAATTTACCAGCAATTCCATGTGCGGGGGAATTCAATATTCCTGATGGAGAAATATTTAGTGCTCCTGTTAAAGATAGTGTTAATGGAGTAATTCAATATAATACCCCATCACCACAACGTGGAGATGTATATAATAATGTGAAATTAATTTTTAAAGATGGTAAAATTGTTGAAGCAACATGTGATGGCGACGATGAAAAATTAAATAAAATATTTGATACGGATGAAGGTAGTAGATACGTTGGAGAATTTGCGATTGGAGTTAATCCGTTAATTACAAAACCAATGGGAAATATACTATTTGATGAAAAAATTGCAGGGAGTATCCATTTTACACCTGGAATGTGTTATGGCGAATGTAATAACGGTAATAAA
>JAOZSP010000164.1 GCA_029939615.1 Candidatus Izemoplasma sp.
AGGTGAAGACATCAACTTCCACTTCTTATACTAACGAGGCTCAATAACTTCACGCTAACGCATTACGGCTCGAATTGTCGTTTACCTACGCTTAAACCTTACCTCACGGCTTTGGCTCCAAGGCTAACTACCAGTTGTTTGCCAAACTTTACCGGGTTGGAGTTCCACCAACTATATATGTGCAACCGAACAGGCGCACCACCTATAAATATTTTACCATAAATATAGGATATTATGATATAATTAAAATAATTAGGAGGGGTTTCATTCATGCCTTAAAATCGCGTAAGAACATTTTCCAAAGTAAGCTTATTGCAAGGTATTCTTTATTTTTGGCGACTGTATTAGATGCTAACGATGGATATCTAATTTATATAAATGTACTTCATATTGGAATTTTATTAATTACACTATTATTTATCTTGATTATTCTAGGTGTTTCTATTCCTCGTATATTCAATAAACAAAGAATAAAGCCTAATATATAATCATAATCTTCTTTTCCATGGTTGTATTCCTCTAAATAAAGACGGAAGTTTCTCATCTGTTGAAATTGATCGATTAAATGAGAAATATAGTGAACTAACTATATCGAAAGCGGCTAGTTTTGGGCCTATTTAAATATTAATTAAATCTGACTCAAAAGAAAACAATGAACGTGTTTTCCAAGAATTACAGGAAAACAGAATATTATTTCAAGATTTGAATGATTCAAAGTTTAATTTTAGAAGGTATTTTTTCCCAATCTATTTTATTTGTATTTGGATATATACTATATTTTACTTTACTCACTTTATTTTAGAATCTTAATACCACAGGAGGTACAATAATGGAAGTTGATTTTATATTCCTTGGAATAGTCTTTGCATTAAGCTCATCAGGAATAAGTCTTTTTAGTTTTTTTAGTAAAAAACAGTTTGTTAAAGTCAAATTGAATTATGCTGTTCAGGCAGTTTTTTGGTTTACTTTAGCTCTTATTAGTGTTTTACCAGTAATAAATAGTGCTGATTTTACATCATCAATTATTAACGTAATTTTAATTATCGGTGGAGTCTTGTTTACTTGTTATTACGGTTATCAGTTTATTAAGGATAAAGGCGCATACTCATTACCTTACGCCAAAAACGCTAATGAAGAAGCTTTTAAAGCTTATGGACAAACAATTAGAAGTGGTGTTATCAAAATAGCTAGTACGAGACCTACTAAAGTTGATATTGTTGCATTTGTAACTGAAGATATCCAAGAAAAAGAAAAAATTATTGAAGAGATAAGTAATAACGGAGATATCGTTATGGTTTTTAGTTCTAAAGAAGCGAAAATGAAACTATTAAATAGTCTTTTATGGGTTGTAATCATTTTAGGGATTGCATCAGTCTTATAATATCTACATTTAATAACTTTTTAAATCATTAGAATTGAAAGAAAAATTAATTAGTGTTAAAATAAGCACTAGAGGTGATACTAATGGAAAAAGAGCAATTATATAAAGAAATAAACCGCCTTAAAAAAGAAAAAAATGCTGTTATATTAGCTCATTATTATCAAGAAGGTAGCATTCAAGATATTGCTGATTTTACTGGTGATAGTTTGTATTTAAGCCAAGTAGCTAGTAAAACAGATGCTGATATAATCATCTTTGCTGGTGTGCATTTTATGGCTGAAACAGCTAAAATACTTAGTCCTAATAAAAAAGTACTTTTACCAGTCAAGGAAGCAGGATGCCCGATGGCTGAAATGGCAACTGAACTTCGTTTAAAAACATATAAAGAAAAACATCCTGATAGAATTATTGTTTGTTATGTTAATTCTACCGCTAAAGTAAAAGCTTTAAGTGATATTTGTGTTACAAGTAGTAACGCAGAAACCATAATTAAACATTATAAAGATGAAAAATTACTTTATGTTCCTGATAAAAACCTAGGAACTTATATGCGTGAAAAATACAACCTTGATATGGAAGTATGGCCTGGTTTTTGTTGTATTCATAATGATTTAACTCCTAAACAAGTTAGCGACATGAAAGCAAAATACCCAAATGCTCAGTTTATAGTACATCCTGAAGCAAAATTGGAAGTTGTCAAGATGGCTGAACATATTGGAAGTACAAAAGGATTACTAAATTATACTATTGAAAGTAGTCATAACGAATTTATCGTAGGAACTGAAGATGGGATTATCCATACAATGAAAAAACATTCTCCTAATAAAATATTCCATATATTAACACCTAGTTTACGTTGTTATGATATGAAATTAACTACTTTAGAAGATGTTTACTTAGCGTTAAAAGAAGAACAATTTGAAATAATAGTACCAAAAGAAATAAGTGAAAAAGCATTTATAGCTTTAGATAAGATGTTAAAACTTAGTTAGAAGGTGTAACTATGAAACAAATAAACACTGATATAGTTATTGTAGGTGCTGGACTTGCTGGTATTTATACTGCTTTAAATATCGATTCTGACAAAAGAATCGATATTATTGTGAAAGAGGACCTACACGATACTAATAGTCGACTAGCTCAAGGTGGTATTGCTGGTGAATTAGAAATTGAACCAAAAAACCTTGAAGCACATATCAATGATACCTTAAAAGCAGGTAGTTATTTAAACGACGAACTAGCAGTTCGTGTTTTAGTTAATGAAGCAAGCATTAATATTAAACGTTTAATGGAATATAATGTTAAATTTGATCGTGATATTAATGGTAAAGTCCTTTTAACTAAAGAAGGAGGGCATTCAACAAGAAGAATTTTACATTCAGGTGGAGATTCTACAGGTAAGGATATAATGTTTGCCTTAAAAGAAGAATGCATGAGACGTGAAAATATCCATATTCATGAGAATACAATGGCAATTGATTTAATAACAGATAATAATATCTGTTATGGTGTATCTTGCCTCAACGATAACAAAAATACAATTCATTTTTTAGCTAATTTTACTGTTTTAGCAACTGGTGGAATCGGTAATATATATGGAAGTACTACTAATTCAACAAGTGCTACAGCAGACGGTATAGCCTTAGCATACCGAAAAAACGTTAAAATAGAAAAAATGGAATTTATTCAGTTTCACCCTACAGCTTTTCACAATGAGTATTCTAAACATCGTCAAAAGTTTTTGATTAGTGAAGCAGTTCGTGGTGAAGGAGCTTACTTATTGAATAGTGAAGGTGTTAGATTTATGGAAAAATATGATGAACGTCTAGAATTAGCCCCACGTGATAAAGTATCACAAGCCATTTATCGTGAGATGTATGATACATGGACAGATCACGTCTACTTAGATGCAAGACATTTAGAGCCAATCTTCTTATCGAAAAGGTTTCCAACAATCTATAACCGTTTAAAACAAGAAGGATACGATATAAGGACAGAGTTAATCCCTGTATCTCCTGTTCAACATTTTAATGTAGGTGGCATAAAAACAGATATTTACGGAAAAACTACAATAAAAAATCTATTTGCTAACGGCGAATGTGCATCTAATGGTGTTCATGGAGCAAACAGGCTAGCTTCAAATTCACTACTAGAATGTATTGTATTTGT
>JAOZSP010000165.1 GCA_029939615.1 Candidatus Izemoplasma sp.
AAAGGATGAATTTCATCACTTAAATCAGTAACATCAATATATCCTTCATCAATTGATCCCTTTTCAATTTCATCTGCATATTCCCCTAACAAACTAAAAAACTTGTTACTATAATCATGATATAAATCAAAGTTAACTGGTAAGATTATTAATTTAGAACATAATCTCTTTGCTTCTACAACACTCATTCCACTATGAATACCATATTTCCTAGCAACATAATTTGCTGTTGTTAAAACACCACGATTACTACTACCACCTATACCAATAGGTTTATCGTTTAATGTTTCATCTACTGCCATTTCACAGCTGGCAAAAAAGGCGTTTAAATCAATGTGAAAAATTATTCGGTACTTTTTTTCCATAAAAATCTTCCCTTTTATTTCAAATTATAATATAATATGAAAAGACATTGGTTTTTCTTAAAATAAGTAATGAGGTGAAAATATGCCAACTAGCAAAAAACGTGTAAAAAAAGAAACTGAAACGATTGCTCCTATAACTAAGAATATCGTAAAAACGAAGTGGGGTAGAATTGTTATCGTTATTTTAGCTCTAAGTTTTGTTTTATCTGGTCTTGTAGGATTAATCTACGCACTAGTTCTTGCAATGCAATAATAAATCAATATTATAACTAAAGCCTATTAAAAAATAGGCTTTTTTATTTTTTCAAAAGTTCTTTTGCACTTTCTATACTTGCATCTGTTATTTTATCGCCACTAATCATTTCGGCAATTTCTTTAATACGATCGCTACCTTTTAAAACTTTTATATTTGCTTTTGTGCGATTATCAATTACACTTTTACTAATTTTTAAATGGTTATCACTAATTGAAGCTACTTGTGGAATATGAGTAATACATATCACTTGTGTGCTTTTCGATATTTCTACCATCTTTTTCGCTACTTGGAAAGCAACATATCCACTAACTCCAGAATCAATTTCATCAAAAATTATTAGACTTAATCCAAGACTTTTTGTAAGTAAATTCTTAAATCCTAGCATAATTCTACTCATTTCTCCACCACTAGCACTTTTACTTAAAGATTTTAGTGGTTCTCCAACGTTAGTTGTTAGAAGAAATTCAACTTCATCAATGCCGTTTTCTAAAAAAATTGAACTATTTTGGTAATTATCATCTAATTCATTTAAGAATTCAACTTTAAAATCTGTTTTATCAAGTTCTAAATCAGAAAGAATACTTAGCAACTCTTTTTCAATATATAAACAAGTATCTTTTCGTAATTGAGTTAATAATAAAGCAGAATCAAGAGTATCAAAATAGGCTTTTTTAACTACTTCAGTTTTATTAATAATAACTTCATCAAAGTTATCAATATCGTTGATATCTTTTTTTATTTGGTCCAAATAATTGATTAATTGGGAAATATCTTTATGATATTTCCTTTTTAAACTGTCTAGAGTGTTTAATCTTTCTTGATGTTGAAATAGTAACGAAGGATTAAAATCTAGCGATGCTATTTCATCTTTTAATTCTTGAAAAGCATCATCTAGTTCAAAATAACTACTATTAAATCTAGAGAGGATATTCTGATATTTTTCATTTAAAGTACTTATTTCTTCTAAATTCTTGGCTGCATCATAAATTGTATCAATTGCATTAATACTTTCTATCATTTCCTTTGTTTGATTTAGACTTTGATAGATTTTGTCGAAATTTTCCATTTTCTCAACTTCTTGTATTAATTCTTGTTCTTCTTTTATATCTAAATTATATGATTCTAACTCTTGAACTTGGAAACGCATTAGATCAAGTCGTTCTAATAAATTATCATTTGAGTTTTGAAGATGTTTTAGTTCTTTTAAATGTAGTTTATAATCTTTTAAACATATTTTATATTCACTTATTAACTCTTCTGTTTTTGTACTTTTAAACCCATCAATAATATCTAAATAAGTTAAAGGGTTTATTAAACGATGAGTATCTAACTGTGTATGAATATCTGCTAGTTTACTAGTAATTTCTTTTAAATCTTTCAAAGAGACAATGTTATTATTAATTCTAATAATATTATTGTTATTATGAGTAATTTGTCTTTTAATTATCAACTCATTATCTATTACTTCAATACCAAGTTTTTCTAACAGTGAAGTGATTTTTGGAGTTTTATATTTAAAGATTCCCTCTACTTCCGCTTTTTTAGAACCAGTTCTAACTATATTACTTGTTGCTCTATCACCAAGCAAAAGACCAATCGCATCGATTAGTAAACTTTTACCAGCACCAGTCTCTCCTGTTAAAGAGGTCATTCCCGGCATAAATTCGACTTCGATATTTTCTATTATAGCGAAGTTCTTAACAGAAATGTAAGTTAGCATTTGGTTCCTCCAGTTATTTAATTAGTGATTCTGCATTAGTAATAATACTTGCAACATCAAGATTTAACTCTTTTAAAATTTCCGATTTAGAGCCATGAGATACATATTCATCTTTAATTGCCATAATCGTTATATTGCTTGTTGGTAACTTGTTAGTAACAAGATATTCTAATATACTACTGCTAAATCCACCTAATTTACATGATTCTTCATATAATATTATTGGTTTATCCATAGCAATTATTTTCTTAATCATTTCTTCATCTAAAGGTTTAATGAATTTTGCATTAATAATTTTCATGCTAATTTGTTTAGTAATCACTTCTTTTTTTAACTTTTCTAAAATACTTCCAAAAGAAATAAACACTATATCTTTTCCTTCGTTAATTGTATTCCATTTTAAGTCTGCTATTTTTTCTGTAATCCCTTCTTCTGGATTATAGAAAGTATTACCCCTTTCGTATCTTATAACAAAAGGTCCTTCATTTTCTTTAAAAGCATAATTAAGTATTTCAAATGCTTCTTTTGAGTTCATTGGATGAGCAATTTTTATATTTGGAACGTGTCTTAATAATGGTATATCAAATACACCTTGATGTGTTTCACCGTCCGCACCAACAATACCTGCACGATCAATTCCCATAACTACTTTTAGGTTTTGTCTTGCAACATCATGATTTACTTGATCATAAGCTCGTTGTAAAAATGTTGAATAAAACGGTAAGAATACGTCAACCTTATTAATTGCGAATCCGCTACTTAAAGTTACTGCTAGTTGTTCTGCAATTCCTACATCAATAATTCTATTCGGATACAAATACTGATATTTTAGTAATCCGCTACCTGCAATCATTGCTGGTATAACAACTGTAAACTCTTTTTTCTTTGCAGCATAATCAATCATATATTCTGCTATAACTTCACTCCATGATAAAGAGTTTTCTTGAACTTGTTTTAGACTTTCTCCTGTCTTAACATCAAAAGGTCCAACGCCATGCCATAATCCAAGTTGATCTTGTTCGCTATACTTATATCCTTTACCTTTTTCTGTTAAAACATGAATTACACATGGTTTATTTGATTTTTTAGCAATTTCTAAGTACTTAATTAATTCTTTAAAACTATGACCATTTATTGGCCCATAGTAAGAAAAACCTAATTCATCAAATAAGGTATTATTAATAAAGAATCCTT
>JAOZSP010000166.1 GCA_029939615.1 Candidatus Izemoplasma sp.
CAAAGAAATATGGATTAAGTCAGAGATACATTATCACATTAATTCACAAGTATGAGGAGTTAGGTGAAAAAGCATTTGATTACAGGGGAAAGCACAAGTCATATAGTAAAGAACTAAAGTTAGCAGCGATCAAAGAGTACTTAGAAGAGCGAGGCTCATTATCTCAAATAGGGGTTAAATATGGATTAACAAATCATGAACTACTCAGAAAATGGATAATCAAGTATAATAGTCATATAGAAATAACGGATTACAATCCGAAACCGGAGGTCTATATGGCAAAAGCGAGAAAAACAACATATGAAGAACGTATTGAGACAGTGAAGTATTGTTTAGAACAAGGATTCACATATAAAGAAGCAGCAATCAAATATGGAGTAAACTATTCACAAGTATACTCATGGGTAAAGAGGTACAAAGAGAATGGTGAAGAGGGTTTACTTGATCGTCGAGGAAGAAATAAACTTGAATCAGAAATGACTGAAGAGGAAAAATTAAAATATCAGTTCAAGAAATTGGAAGCTAAGAATGCCTATTTAGAAATGGAAGTTAAAGCATTAAAAAAGCTCGAAGAAATCGAAAGGCGGACGATAAGAGGAAAGAGCAGATAAAAATATATGAAGCAATTCTAACACTAAGCAAGGAATACCCAGTACAAGTTCTGTGTACTTTTTATGAGATGAATCGAAGTTCCTACAACAAATGGTTAAAACGAAAAGACAAGGTAAATGAAGAAGACAAATGGATACAAGAACAGATTCTTGAATTCCATGAACTTTTCAATCACATACTCGGATACCGTCGCATGACTTTATTTATTAATACCGTTTTCGGGACAACATATAATATTAAAAGAATTAGAAGACATATGAGGTTATTAGGTGTATCGTCAGCGATTCGCAGAAAGAAAAAGAATTACCTAAGATATAAACCAGAGCAAGTAGGAGAAAATGTCTTAAACCGTGAATTCACAGCAATCAAACCGAATGAAAAATGGTTAACTGATGTGACTGAGTTTAAAATCATTGGTTCTACTAAAAAACTCTACCTTAGCGCTATAATCGATCTTTATGATAATAGTATTGTGGCTTATAGAATGGGATTGTCAAACAATAATAATCTAGTATTCAAGACATTTGACGACGCAATTAAAAAATATCCTGATACAAAAAAAATCCTCTTTCATAGTGACAGAGGATTCCAATATACAAACAGAGTTTTTAAAAGAAAACTCGATGTAAATGTTAATATAAATACGACCAAAACCGGTGATATAAGATTGCCAAAAATGGTCGTATTTTTTGTATAATAGTTACTGAGGTGATTAATATGCAATTAGAATCAATTTTAAATTATTCAAGAGAGGTGGGATTAAAATTGAACTATTCAGAATTAGAAAGAAAATATGGTGTAAATAGAAAAAAGATTAAGAAAATGCATCTTAGTAAAAGTAAAACCCTAAAAACACGTAATAGAAAATCAAATCTAGATCAGTATAGAGATCTTATTATTGATAAGTTAAGTATTCCGGGCGTTACAATGGCTGGAATATATAGGTATTTATCTAGTAACTTTGAAATGGAGGTTACTTATAATACAATGAAACACTATATTTGGAAAAATAAATTAAAGGAGTGTATTAAAAAGAAAGAAGTAATGCGTTTTGAGACTGATTTTGGTCATCAAGCTCAAGTTGATTGGAAAGAAAACATTAAACTTGTTAGTAAACATGGAGAAGTATTTGTGGTTAATGTATTTGCTATGATTCTATCTGCTTCTAGGAGAAAATACTTTGAACTAACCATATCAAAAAACCAATATGTTTTAAAGAACTGTATCATAAATGCTTTTGAATTCTTTGGTGGGGTTCCTCATGAAGTGCTATTCGACAATATGCGAACTGTTGCGGATATTAATGATGGCAAAAGAAAGGTTAATCGTAAGTTTATGTCCTTTGCTGAAGATTTAGGCTTTAACCCCAAACTTTGTAAAGTCAGAAGACCTCAAACTAAAGGTAAGGTTGAATCGCAAATGAAGTTTCTTGATGACTTGAAAATATACAATAATGAATTTGATTCATTTGATGATTTGAAAGAGATTGTTAATAACCTTCAATACACTGTTAATAATCAAATCTCACAAGCTCATAATCAAATTCCTAACCTAGTTTACTTAAAAGAAAAAGAGTACCTAAAACCACTTAATATGAAGTTCGCCAAAACTCTAAAATCAAACTTAAATACTCATAAAGTATCTAATGAATGTCTTATATCATTTAAGGGTAATAAATACTCTGTTCCTCTAAAATTCATCAATAAACAAGTCTTTATCGAACCCATAAATGATGAATTATATGTCTATTATAATACATCACTCATTGCGATACATCAATTATCAAATAATAAAATTAATTATCAGAAGAATCACTATACAGATATTGTCAGGTCATACTCATCATTTGATGATGATTATGTTGATGATATTGTAACTAGTAACTTACTAAATTTCGACAGAATAGGAGAAAAATAATAATGATTATAACTAATAAATTACTAATAGAGTATGAAAGTAATTATCTGCTTTCTATTCCCAAGACAATAAAAAAAGACCTATTGAAGCGATATGGTAAAGAACCGTCAAATACCACTTCGTGGTCTTCCCAAGACATTCATGAAGCTATTCGCAAACATCTAAGTAGAAAGGATCTAAATAATGGAAACTAATTACGTAAAATTACTCAATAATCTTGATAAATTAGGATTATCTCAAATTAGATTGAAAATCGATGATTTCATCGATAATATCAATAACGGAAATAATGTTATTGATGAACTTCATTTACTCACTAATAAAGAACTTGTTTTTAAGGATAAACGGGCCTCACACCAAATGATTAAGGTATCTCATTTTCCTTTTGAAAAAACTATTGACGATTTTGATTTTTCCTTTCAAGAAAGTGTTAATCAAAAGATGATTAAGGATCATGTTTCTTTAAGATTTCTTGATAACCACGAAAATATTATCTTTCTCGGTCCACCTGGTACTGGTAAAACTCATTTGTCTACCGCTATTGGTATTGCTGCTGCTTCTAAACGTATTTCCACTTACTTTATTAGTTGCCATGATCTTGTTCAACAATTAAAAAAAGCTCATCTTGAAAACCGTCTTGATGTTCGCATTAAACACTTTACTAAATACAAACTTCTTATTATCGATGAGATTGGTTATCTTCCCTTAGATACTTTAGGTTCGAATATGCTCTTTCAATTAATCACTAAACGCTACGAAAAGAAAAGTACCATAGTTACTACTAACCTTACTTTCTCTAAGTGGGGTGAAGTCTTTGGGGATAATGTTATTGCTAATGCTATTCTAGATAGATTACTTCATCATTCTACTATTCATAAAATATCTGGTAATTCCTACAGAACTAAAGATTTAATTACTTCATCTTCTAAATAAACACTTTTGGTCATTCTTATATCACCCATTTTGGTAATTCTTATATTGACATTTATA
>JAOZSP010000167.1:0-1411 GCA_029939615.1 Candidatus Izemoplasma sp.
ATTGTTCCCATACATTAGCTACAGTACTTTCTTTTTGTCCAATTGCTACATAAATACAAATAACATCTTTTCCTTTTTGATTGATAATAGTATCAATTGTAATCGCTGTTTTACCAGTTTGTCTGTCCCCTATAATTAGTTCACGTTGCCCACGACCAATAGGTACTAAAGCATCTAATACTTTAATTCCTGTTTGTAAAGGCTCATTAACACTTTTACGGCTCATAACACCAGTTGCTTTTACTTCGATAGGACGTGTTTTACTTGCTTTAATCTTACCAAGCCCATCAATTGCTTGTCCTAAAGGATTTATAACACGACCAATCATATTATCACCAACAGGAATTTCTAAAATACGTCCTGTAGTTTTAACTGTGTCGCCTTCTTTTATACTAGTACTTTCATCTAAAAGAATTGCTCCAACATGATCAGCTTCTAAGTTTAATACCATCCCATAAATATCACCAGGGAATAATAATAACTCACCACTCATCGCTTTATCTAATCCATGAACTAAAGCAATACCATCACCAACAGTTATTACTGTTCCAACATTATCTGTTTTAATCTCTTTTTCATATTTTTTTATCTGTTCTTTGATTAAAGAACTAATTTCAACCGGATTGATTTTACTCATAATTCCACCTCGTTATTTCGTTAAGTTATTTCTAAGAGTTGCTAAATAGTTATTAATTGTTTCATCCAAGATGTTTCCTTCAAATTCAATTCTCAAACCACCTAGTATTGTTTTATCTACAATATTCTCTAACTTAACTTTTCGATTATGTTTTTTACTTAAATTTTTTACTAATTCTTGTGTTTCTGTTTTTGTTAACTTCTTACCTGAATAAACAAAAACATTCATAATTTTATTTTGTGCATCAACGATAATTTGATATTCATCTAAACAATCACTTAAATAATCAATACGTGAATTATCAATTAACACAAAAATAAAATTCTTAAATAAACTATTAGTTATTGCATTGCCAAGAACTTCTTTTTTTGCTTTTTTTGTAACTTTTGGATGATTAAGAAATTTAGATATTTCAACGTCTTGTGCTTTTACAAAGCTATTAAAACTTTCTAAAACACTTTCAACTTGTTTTTCTTCATTTGCTATAGCAAATAATGCTTCAGCATACTGAAAAGCAATATAACTCATTAACTAGTTACCTCTTTAGTAACTTCTTTAATTAATTTTTTATATTTGTCTTCATCTAATTCTTTCTTAATAATCTTCTCAGCCATTAGTGTAGCAACACTAACTATTTCATCATTAATATTATTTCTTGCTTTCTCAATTTGACTATTAATTTCTTTATGAGCATCATCAATAAGTTTATTAGCATCATCTTTAGCTTTGATAATGATATTCTTACGGCCTTCTTCACCGCGTAATTTGGCTTCA
>JAOZSP010000167.1:1421-3509 GCA_029939615.1 Candidatus Izemoplasma sp.
CCTTAGCCGCTTTTTCATTAATCAGTACAGCATCAGTGTTTGCTTGTTTAGCTTCATCATACTCGTTTCTCATTGCTTCTTTTCTTTCTTCTAGATAAGCAGTTACCTTATTCCAAAAGAAATATCTTACAACCAAAAATAATAGTATTGTTGAGACAATTTGAATTCCCATTTCCGTTGCATTAACTCCAAATACACCATCAGTGATTCCTAATGCATCTTCAACAAAGGATTTGATATTATCAGCAAAGTCCATAATCTTGCCTCCTTAAAATATTAAATTTTATTAAAATACTATTCCGTTTGCGAAGATTAAAAGAATTGCTACTAATAATCCGTAAAGACCTGTAGTTTCTGCTAAAGCTTGACCTGTAATCATTACTGTTCTAATACTACCAACAGCTTCAGGTTGTCTACCGATAGCCTCAACAGCTTTACCAGCTGCGTAACCCTGTCCAATACCAGGACCTATTCCTGTTAATACTGCTAAACCTGCGCCAATAAACGCCATTCCTTGTGCAAAGTGTGCTGTAAAAATTGAAACATATTCCATCGTTAATTCCTCCTTGAATTTTTAGAATCTATTTTTTTATTTTATAATAAACTGAATTTCAGTTAATACCTAATCCTCTACTGCCATACTTAAGAATATAGTCAGCAACATATAATAAACATAAGCTTGTACAACTCCAAAGAATATATCAAATATCGCATGTAAGAACGGTCCCACAAATATTCCTAAGAATCCCATAATTGAATATATAAATATTGCAATAATACTACCACTCACTAAGTTACCAAATAAACGTAACCCCATCGCAAACGGTGTACTCATTTCTCCAATTAAATTTATAACCAAGAAAGCTGGATGAGGATCTGCTAAATCCTTAACTCTCTGTTTAGGTTTTTTAATAAATATCGCACTAATTTGAATTGATAAAAAAGCAATAGCACTAAAACTTAATGCTACATTTAAATTTGATAAAGGTGCAGTTAATCCTGCTAAAGCCGCAGTATTTGCGAAACTTAAATATAGTAAAATCGTAAATAAGAACGGTGTGAATTTAGCCCAATGAGTTTTAAAAAACTCCCTTTGATTATCATTTACCATCTCAACTAACTTTACAAAAACAAAAGTAAATCCACCAGGAATATCATTCGTTTTTAACTTCGATACTTTCGCTCCCATAACAGTTAAAATAATCATTAAAAACAATGTAATGATTAAAGATGCTTTTAACCCTGAAGATAATCCTACATAAAGATCAATCATGTTTTATTTCACCTCGTCCATCAATAAATAATACAATATAAAATATAATTTTGAACACAAATATTCCTGCAGCTGTAAATAGTATATGCAAGTTAGGATGCACAGCAGCAGCAACTAAGATAACTGCATAAAAGAAGTATCTAAAAAGATAATTTCTTGTAGCTAGTCTTTGTGCTTTTATTTTTGTGTTTTGTTCTAATACTTTTTTGCTACTTTTATATAACATACTCATCATCATTAAACTAGTAACACTACCTAAGATAAAACTTAGTCCCCAAGAACTATTCCCAAGTACCCATAGTAAAACTCCAACGATGATAGTTACAATCCATACAATCGGAAAAGTTTTAAAAAAAGAATCATTTTTTTCCATTATATTCCTCCAGTTTAGATACTTTACGAATTAAATTATATACTCCCGCAAAAATACCAAAGACACTAAAAACAATCGTGAATAAAACATTAGTGTTTAAATAATTATCAAGTGTAATTCCCAAAAAAACACTAAGACCTATTATCACAATCATTGTAAATGCGAATCCACTTACAAAAGCAACTGCATTTAAAGAATTATTCTTTTTACTCATTATTTAGTTCCAAATAAACGATCTCCACAATCACCAAGTCCAGGAACAATATATCCTATTTCATTAAGTTTTTCATCCATAGCTGCTAAATAAATATCAATTTCAGGATGATCTTTATTTAATCTTTTTACCCCTTCAGGACATCCAACTAATCCAACAAACCTAATATCAGTAGCCCCTCTTTGTTTAACCGCAGTAATCGCCGCACTAGCACTACCACCAGTAGCT
>JAOZSP010000168.1 GCA_029939615.1 Candidatus Izemoplasma sp.
ATTATAGCTTTATAAACATCATCACGAATAAATAATGCTTTTGCTAATTCATTTCTTGCTTTACTTTGATTTACTTGATGTTCCTTCATAAAATAATCTAGAACAGTTAATGAATCATCCTTAAATTTCACTTCTTGAGCTAAATACCCAATCTTAATTTTACTTCCCCATTTATATATTGGTTCTTCTAATTTGTAATCGTCTAATAGGATATTGATAAAAGTAGATTTACCACTCCCGTTTTTTCCTAAAATAGCTAATCTATCTTGGTAAATCAAGTCTATTTCAGTATCCATTAATAACACAAGATTATCAAAGCTCTTATCAATATTAGTAGCACTCAACACTCTTTTACCACTTCTACTTATATCAGTATTATTAATTTTCATTTTAGGATTATCATGTTTTGGTTTATCTAGTCGCTCTATTTTGCTTAAACGTCTTTCCAATTCTTTAGCTCGTTTAAACATTTTATCACTGTCACGCATACGACCCCATACACGGTATCTTTCAATTTGATCTTCCATTCTTTTTACTTTTCTCTCATGAGCTAAATAAACTTTAAGTTCTAATAAAAATCTTCTTTCCTTTTCAATAATATAGTAACTGTAATTACCATGATAAACATAAGCCTTATTTATTGACAACTCAATAATTTTTTTACAAACATTATCTAAAAAATATCTATCATGCGAAACAATTAAAACAGCTCCCTTATAATCTTTTAAGTAGTTTTCAAGCCATTCAATTGATTCTAGATCTAAATGGTTAGATGGTTCATCTAACATTAAGATAGATGGTTGCTCAAGTAAAATACGAGCTAACATAACTCTCGTTTTTTCACCACCACTTAATAAATTAAAAGGCATTAACTTCATATTGTCATTTATCTTTAGTCCTGAACTTACTTTCTTGATATTAGTTTCAATTAAATATCCATCTAGTAATTCATATTTTTCCATCATTGAACTATATCTTTTTAATGCAGTTTCTAATTCATCATCTTTTAACGCACTAAACGAATCAGCTAATATATCAATCTCTTTTTTTAATTTATACACTTCTAAAAAGGCGTTTTCTAGAATTTCAAGAACACAAATTGAATCGCTAAAATTAGGAATTTGATCCAAATATCCGATTTTTGTTCCCTTTCGAAAAGACACGTTCCCTTTTTGAACATGTTCATCACCTATCAAAATTTTCATTATCGTTGTCTTACCACAGCCATTTGGTCCAATTAGTCCTATTCTCTCATTTGTCTTAATGTCAAACGATATATTTTGGAATAATAAATCTGCACCAAACGATTTAGTTATATTGTTTATATTACATTCAATCATGTGTATCACCACCTTATTTTGCCATTTAACATTATAACATTATTTAAGCTAATTGAAAAAGATTTCATAACAAATGTCATGAAGGCCTCAGAATTCTAATATTACAAAATTTTAGTTGTCGTACATCAGTGGTAACTCTATACACATATTTCATATCATGATATACTATATAAAGAAAACTCTTTAAAAAGGAGGAAATTATGAGAGAAAAATATAAAACGAATATTTCAGCAATTATCCTCGCAGGTGGAAAATCTTCTCGAATGAAATACAGCAAGGAATTCATTAAAATTGGTGATGAGTTTCTCGTTCATAATCAAATAAAAGAACTCCAACCCCTATTTGATGAAATAATAATTGTTAGTGACAACAAAGATCACTATAAAAATTTTGATGTAAAAGTTGTTTGTGATGTTCTTAAGGGTAAATCTCCAATTATCGGACTGCATTCTGGGCTCTTAAACTCTACAAATGAATATAATTATTGTATTGCTTGCGATATGCCATATATCAACATTGAATTCATAAAATTCCTCATAAATAAAATCAATAACCACGATTCGTATGTCTCAAAATATCATGGTTATATAGAACCATTCAACGCGATATACAGTAAAAATCTTGTTCCTGTCATTGAAGAATTAGTATTCAAAAATGAATTCGGATTTCAAAACATGGTCAAACGAATAAAAACTTATTACATTGAAGAAAATGAATTGTTATCTTTCTTAAATAAAACAGATTTATTTAAGAATATCAATAATGAATCTGAATTATTTAATTCTAATGAAAATAATACTATTGAATATCGTAAGTACAAAATAAAAAAGGTTATTAATCAAAATTCCTTTTTTGTAGATGACAAAGTAATTACAGAGTACCCGCTTAATATAATATTGAATAATAAGCATTATATTACAATGATGACCTCTCCTACAAATCTTGAGTTTTTAGTTATAGGACACTTATTTAATGATGGAATAATCACTAATATTACTGAAATAAAATCAATAAAGATAGATTTAGAAGAACACAAATGTGAAATTGCTATTAACAACAATCTTTTGCCAAATACTTTAGAAAGAGCTAAAATCCTTTCCACCGCTTGTGGTGGTAGTAAAAAAATTGATATGGATTTATTATCTAAATTAAAAATAGATAATAATTCAACTTTCAATTTAGAGAACATCTTAGATGAAGTCGCAGGTTTCAATAAAGAATCAGTTCTTTTCAAAGAAACAGGTGGCGTACATAGTGTCAAACTAATATTTGATAATAATGAACTTATTATCGAAGACATTGGAAGACATAACGCCGTTGATAAAATTGTTGGTTATATGATGAAAAACAGAATATCTACAAGCAACAGATATATAATTACTAGTGGTCGAGTATCTTCTGATATTTTGTTAAAGTGTGCAACTTCTAATATTCCACTTATAGTGTCAAGAAGTGCACCAACTACTCTTAGTATAAATTTAGCTAAGCACCTTGGAATTACTATATTAGGATTTGCTCGTGGGAACAAAGTCAATATCTATACAAACAGTGAACGAATAATACTTTAATCCAAGCAAAATGGTCAACAGGACTACTTAAGCATATAAAAACTGCACCCTTTCTTTTTCATAGTTTCCTATGTCCAAGTTTTTGGGTGCAGTTCAAAATCGTCTTTTTTTTATGATCCACACTCCGTATCTACTAGCTTAAGAATTTTTAAGCCATGATCTAAAACATCTCCTAAAAATGATAAATTCTCTTTTACCGCTTTTAAACTTCCCGGTAAATTGATTATTAGCGTTCTATCTCTTATCCCAGATATCCCTCTAGAAAGATAAGCTCTTGGTGTCACTTTATAACTTTCAGACCTCAACATTTCTCCTATACCTGGTACTTCTCTTTTAATAACTTCTTTTGTTGCTTCAGGGGTATTATCTCTTGGTGAGAAGCCAGTTCCACCAGTTGTTATTATTAAGTCTACTTTTTGCTCATCAGTGTAATAAAGCAATTTGTCTTTTATCGTCTCTATGTCATCAGTAATGATGACTTTTTCTAATACATTGAATTTCTTTTCAATTAAATATTCCTTAATGTATTCTCCTGATGTATCAACCCTTAAACCTCTTGCCCCTTTGTCACTG
>JAOZSP010000169.1 GCA_029939615.1 Candidatus Izemoplasma sp.
AATTAATAGAGACAAACATACCAGTAGTTGTAGCTTTAAATAAAAGTGATATTACTTCAAAAAGAAAAACAACAATTAATATAGAAAAACTAAGAGAATTATTAAATATAGAAATATATTTTACACAAGGTACAAATCGTAAAGGTTTAACTGAAGTTGTAGATAGTGCACTAAGGATAATAAAGGAGAAAAGTAGTTATGGACAAGAACAATCAACGAAAAAAAGAAATCAAAGACATCGTTTCAGAGGTGCAGGAAAAAAAGGTAGATGTAAGTAATGCTACTATGAGCGATAAAGTTGATCGCTTTATCGCCCACAAATATTATGGGTTAATAATATTTGGGATAGTAATGTTTGTTATTTTTACGATATCACAAACATACTTAGGACCATTTATATCAGATTTATTAGGAACAGTAATAGGGTATTTTGGTAATTTAGTAGAAACAGGATTAACAAATATGGGTACTAGTGATTTTCTAAGTGGTATTATATTAGAAGGTGTTATTGGTGGGTTTGCAGCAGTAATAGGATTTTTACCATTAATAATGATATTATTCTTCTTATTAAATCTACTTGAAGATAGTGGATATATGGCTAGAGTAGCTTTAGTTATGGATCGTTACTTTAGAAGAATTGGATTAGCTGGTAAATCAATTATTCCAATGTATGTAGGAACAGCATGTAGTATACCAGCAATAATGTCAGCAAGAACAATTAAAAATAAGAAACAAAAAAGAATGACTATATTACTTACACCATTTGTACCATGTGGTGCAAAGTTACCAGTTATTGCATTATTTGTATCAGTATTCTTTACAGGACTTTCTTATACAACTGCGATAATATATTTCTTAGCTATCATAGTTATCTTTATAGCTGGATATATTATTAAAGCTATTACAAATGCTAACTTTGATAATGAAGAAGATACATTCTTAATAATAGAACTTCCTGAATATAAAATACCTAGTATATCAAAAGCATTTAGAGTTATGCTTGATAGTGCTTGGGAGTTTGTCCAAAAAGCAGCTACAATAATAATATTAATGAATACAGTTATATGGCTTTTAACAAACTTTGATTTTAGTTTTCAATTAGTAGAACACACTTCAGAAAGTATGCTTAAATTTATCTCACAACCATTTGCCTGGATATTAATACCTCTTGGATTTGGAATGTGGGGATTAGCCGCAGCAGCAATCGCTGGATTTGTAGCAAAAGAAGAAGTAGTAGGAGCACTAGCAGTAATATTTGTGTTTAGTATTTCAGAAGACTTTGAAGTATCATCAATAGAAGCAACAAGAAACATATTAATGACAACTGGAGGACTAACTGCAGTAAGTGCATTTGCCTTTATGACATTTAACTTATTCACACCTCCTTGCTTTGCAGCAATAGGAGCTATGAATGCAGAACTAGGATCAAGAAAATGGACAATATTTGCTGTAGTGTTACAGTTAGTTATTGGATATATAGTTGCATTAGTAATATACCAGTTAGGTACTATCATCTTTTATCAAGAACTTGGACAAGGATTTGTAATTAGTATAATTATCTTCATTGTCTTTATTGCAGGGTTCTTATATTTAAAAAGACTTGCAAAACAAGGAAAAGGATTAGCTAACATTGGGTAATATTATTCCCGCAATATTATTAATAATTATGTATAGTGCAATTATTTATTATTTAGTACATGCACTAAAAACAAAAGGAACTATTTGTACAGCATGCAGTAGTTGTGCAATGAAAAAATCAAATAATCAATATAAAGTAAAACAAGACCTTATGAGTTATTATAAAAATTTATAGTAATCAAACATAAAACAACAAGCATCCAACTCTTGGATGCTTGTTGTTTTTAAATTAATAAAAAATAATGATATAATGAAATATGCATCTTAAACAACAATACTGTATATTAAACATAATATATTTACTTAACTACCGATTATTAATAATATACGGCTATATTGGAGGAAAAAAATGAAATTTAAATTAAAGTGTGATAAAAGCAATTATGAATTACAGAAAGAATTATTAAACGGGAAAACAGTTGAGATAGTTGAAGAAGATTCAATCTATGAGATATCTTTAGATGATAAAATAACAAGTATTAAGTGTAAAAAACAAGATAGAGTATACAAAATTGATACAAGTAAAATATTATACTTCCAAACGACTGGAAGATATAATTACTTATATACAATTGATAATAACTATCTTGTAGATATATCATTATATAATCTTACTTCACTTCTTCCGACTTGCTTTATGCGAATAAGCAAGTCAGGAATTGTTAACTCTAAGAGTATCAATTATATTAAGCCGTTATATAACGCAAGATATGAATTAATAATGAATAATAGTGACTCTTTATATGTCACAAGATCATATCAAAAAGTATTTAAGAAAGAATTAGGATTATGAGGTGTAAAAGATGACAATAGTATTTGTTGTTTCATTAATTATTGTATTAGTATTATTTATATGTTTAGAGTTGTTTAGAAGATACTATACCAAACATATAAATAAAGTATTTAAAGGAGAAGAAACAAAGAAAATTCCCAACTTCTTTATATTAACAAGGATAGTACTAGTTATAGCTACTATATTATTAGTAATTGTACCTATTAGTTGGTTCTCATATTCAGTATTTTTTGAACCAACTGACGATATGAGATTTGGACTTTATTATGAAGAAGACTTACATTTTGAAATAGAACATAATGAAGTATATCATTTACCAGGAGTTTCATATAAATTCAAAGTCCAAATGGACATCCTAGAATTAACAGAAGCAATAATTGAAGGTATGGTAGGAGAATATGATTATTATGTAAAAGATACAGTAGTTTATATTGATATGAAAACTCACTATATAAAACTAACTAAAATCTTTGATGCTAGATACTTAAAGGATATGTATATTTTAGAGTTTGATTATACTTCTTTATATAATGAAACGAAAGGATTATTTTTCTATATTCCTTTCCCACAAACATCAATAAAGCAAGATGAGATTATTGAATATGTATCAAATGATACTTATTCAATAGAAGTTAATGAAGACTGGGAATTCTTTAAAGATTACTATCAAAATCTTGAAGATGTAGTTGTTGAGAATGATGTAATTACATTAGTCGCAACAGAGCATTTACAAGATGATTCAGAACATTATCTTATTAACTATACATTAGAGTTATCATATCTAGATGGTAAAATAATTATTGAGATAATAGACATATCACAAGATGTTATAGAGTAATAACCGAATTATGTAATCATAAAAAAAGGAGTAACGCTATATTACAAAGCGATTACTCCTTTTTCAATCTGTGAATTCAAGTGATAATCAAACAATATACCTACTTAGATTTCAGTAAAATGTATTGCCGTTTTTTAAAAGTGCTTCTAAAAAGTGT
>JAOZSP010000170.1 GCA_029939615.1 Candidatus Izemoplasma sp.
GAGAACTTGTTGTGTAACATCAAGTCCTAAAACTTCAGGTGCAATAATTTCATTAACATTAGCAACTGCAGTTTCAACACCTTTTCCTAAGTATCTTGATTTGTCTCCGTCTCTTAATTCAACGGCTTCATGTTCTCCAGTAGAAGCACCACTAGGTACTAACGCTCTCCCAAAAGCACCTGAATCAGTATATAATTCTACTTCGACTGTAGGGTTACCACGTGAATCTAAAACTTCTCTTGCGTATACATCTGTAATGTATGGCATTTAAAACATCTCCTTTTATATAAATTTAATATGATTTCATACATCATTATTATAAGATATTTTACTTTTCTTTACAAACAATATTATAATTTTGAAAACACTTACAAAAAAAAATCACTTATTTATTGAAAAAAGCATCGAAATTATCTTCGATGCTTTAAATTATCTATTTTTTCAGTAATGAATCTCTTGTCATCTCAGTTGGTTTCTTAATATTTAAATACTCTAACATTGTTGGAGCAATATCTGCTAAAACACCATCTTCTCTAATTGAAATATCTTTATCAGTAATTATAATTGGTACAATACATGTTGTATGAGCTGTAAACGGATTTCCTTGTTCATCTAACATCTTCTCAGCATTACCATGATCAGCAGTTACAATAGCTACTCCGCCTTTATCAAGTACAGCATCAACTACTTTACCTACGCACTCATCAACAGTTTCTACAGCTTTTATCGCTGCTGGTATTACACCTGTATGTCCTACCATATCACAATTCGCAAAATTCAAAATGATTGTATCATATTTATCTGTTTCAAGTGCATCTAGCACTTTTTCAGTTACTGTATACGCACTCATTTCTGGTTGTAAATCATATGTTGCTACTTTAGGACTATTCACTAAAATACGATCACTATTTTTAATCTCTTTATCAATACCACCATCAAAGAAAAATGTTACATGAGCATATTTTTCTGTTTCAGCAATACGTAATTGATTTAACCCAGCGTTACTTACAACATCACCATACATATTATCTAGTTTTTGAAGTCCAAATGCTATTTCACCTATAACACTAGCGTTATAAGACATTGTACTTACAAATGTAATATCTTTAGGTCCACCACTATAATCTAATCCACTAACAGTTGGATTAGATAATGCAGTTCCAATTTCAATAGCTCTATCAGGTCTAAAGTTTGCGAAAATAACACTATCCTTATCTTCTATAATACCTTCTGGTAAAACACTAAATGGAATAACAAACTCATCAAATACTTTTTCTTCATATGAAGCTAGCACACCTTCAATAGCGCTGTTTGCTTTTTCACCTTTTGCTTGTGTTAAGATATCATAATGAATTTGAACACGATCCCAGTTTTTATCACGGTCCATACCATAATATCTTCCACCAATACTTGCGATTTTTCCGTAGTTAATTTCAGCCATATACTCTTCAAGTTCTTTAATATATTTTACTGCTGAATCAGGAGGAACATCTCGACCATCTAAATAAGCGTGGAAATATGTTTCTTTAACATTATTATCTTTAGCTAATTTAAAAAATGCTTTTAAGTGATTGATATGGCTATGCACACCACCATCACTTAACAATCCCATAATATGTAACTTTGATTCTTTTTCATTAACACTTCTTATAGCGTTTAAATATGCACTGTTTTCAAAAAAAGTACCTTCATTAATTGCTTTATTAATTCTTGTAAGTGATTGATAAACAATTCTTCCTGCCCCTAAATTTAAGTGTCCAACTTCACTGTTACCCATTTGTCCTTCAGGTAAACCAACAGCTAATCCACTTGCATCTAAATGACTCGTTGGAAATTCTTTCATCAATAAATCAATATTTGGCGTTTTTGCCATTTTAATAGCATTACCTTCTTCGTCAGCACGAAGACCAAATCCATCCATCACTATCAAGATTACTGGTTTTTTCATTTATATCACCTCTACCGTACAATATTATACTCTATTTATTAATAATTTCATAATGAAATAACCTATGCGGTAGCGTTTTCACTTTTTCGCATTAAGGTTTATTTTATTTATGTTTTATTATATAATTAAAATGAGAGAAGTTGATATTATGGAAAAACTTGTACTATATAAACTATTAAAAACATTAAAAGAAAAACAAGGAAAGACTATTTACAATTATACTGTTCCAGATTTATGGAACTGTTTTGACTATGATCCTAAAAAATCAATAAAAACTTCTACTAATGAACTTATTGTAGATCCCTTTGATTTTTTTAGTAGTGTAATTGAAGATTACATTTTGCCAAAAGCTAATAAAGGTGTTTCTTATAAAGATTCTCTTTCAAGTCATAAACCTATTCCTAAAAATAACTATTCAGGTGGAGACTGGATTAAAACAAGTGTTGTTTATTCAACAATGATTCGAGTAAGTACCGCTTGGGACTTCGATCGCAGTGGAAAACTAGAACAATCAAACATTTATAATATGCCTGAAACTGGTAGTTTCGTTAAAACGTTAGCGTTACTTCCATTACTTCAAAAGATGGGTATTAATGTTATATATATGTTACCTATTTCAAAGTTTAGTTTAAAAGATAAAAAAGGTGATTTAGGAAGTCCTTACGGTGTATCTAATTTTAATGAACTTGATCCTAATTTAAAAGACCCTTTGGTTGGTGAAGACTTATCTTTAGAAGAAGAATTTACAGCTTTTGTTGAAGCTTGTCATATCCTTGATATGAGAGTAATGATTGATATTATCCCTAGAACTAATTCTGTTGAAAACGACTTAATTAAAGACCATCCTGATTGGTTTTACTGGATTAAAGCGGATGAATATGATAAATACAAAGTTCCCTTTGTTAAAGGCATAGCTAATACTACTTCTCCGACAATTGAGTTAATGGAAAAAGTATATCAAAGTGAAGATACTTTAAGACATATAAATATGTTTCAATATAATCCTCAAATTCAAGATCCTAACAAATGGGATAAACTTAAAAACAATGATAACTTAAGTAGTATTCTTGAAAAAGAATTTAATTTACGTATTGCTCCTGCTTTTAGTGATCATATAAATGATCCTCAACCACCATGGACTGACGTAACATTCTTTAAAATGTATAAAGATTTACCAGTTGAAACAGCTGGATTCCTTGATACAACAAGAAGAGCTCCTTTTATCTTGTTCGACACGATAAAAGCAAATATGTATCATGGAAAAGAACCTAATATCGAACTATGGGAAAAACTAGCAGATATTGTACCAAGTTATCAAAGACGTTTTGGAATTGATGGTGCTCGTATAGATATGGGTCACGCTCTTCCACTAAAACTATTAAATATGATAATGAATAAAGCTCGTAAAATCGATCCTGATTTTTGCTTTATCGCTGAAGAACTTCAAACCATAAATGCTTCAAAAGCT
>JAOZSP010000171.1 GCA_029939615.1 Candidatus Izemoplasma sp.
GGAATGTTTGCCTTATACTCAATTATTGGAGCTGTACTAGGTGGCATTTTATATAGTTTTGTTGATATTGAATTTATCTTTATTATTAACGGTTTATCTTTCATTTTATCAGGTGTAAGTGAAAGATTTATTAAATTGTCTACTAAGCCTGAAGGAAATCATATAATGACTATTAAAAGTACTCTTATTGACATAAAAGAGGGATTTAAATATATTTTAAAGCTAAAACCAATCTTAAATTTAGTGTTAGTGGCATCATTGTTGAATTTCTTTACAGTGCCAGTAATAGCTAACGGATTCCCTTATCTATTTGAGGTTCAACTAGCTGTAGAAGCTTATTACTTTTCAATTCTAATGGCTGCTTTTCCAATAGGAATAATTGTTACAAGTGTGTATTTAGGATCAGCTAAGCAAAAAGAAAGAGTGAGTCCCTTAATAATAACTGGATTATTTGGAATGGCATTTAGTTTCTCAATTATTGCTTTGGCGACATATTTACATCTTAATGGGCATATTTCTTTTCTAATATTTATGATAATGGCAACAATATCAATAATAATCACTGGTGGATTTAATGGCTTTGTGAATATACCTTTTAGTGTTGCATTACTTAAAAGTGTAGCAAAAGAAAAAATGGGGAGAGTATTTAGTGTTGTTACAGTTATTTCTAACGGTTTAACACCTATAGCTATTGGTCTTGGTGGAATATTGATTATGCATGTAGGGGTGTTAAATTTATTTTATATAGCAGTTATTTCAATGTTTGTTACTGCTTTTATGGCCTTAACAAATAAACATATTGCTAAACTGTAAGAAGTACTTACTAAGAAAGAAGGATATATATGAAAGAATTATTTAAGAATAGAAGTTTTACACTACTATTTACGGGTAGTTTAGTTTCAGAGATGGGTAATGTATTATTCGGTTTTGTTGCTGGATTATATGTTCAAGATATTACTGGTGGTAGTGGATTATTACTAGGATTATTTATGGCTTTAGGTGCTGCAGTAAGATTGTTGTTTAGTCCTGTAGCTGGAGTTTTAGTTGATAGATGGAATAAAGTAAGAATTATATATATGACTGACTTTTTAAGAGGAATTATGTTCTTAGCGGTTGCTTATGTATTTATGGGAAATATAAGTAATGAAGTTGCAGTAAATATTTTACTTCTTGTAACTGTGTTGTCAGGATTAGTTAGTGCGTTTTTTGGTCCTGCAGTTACAAGTTCAATTCCGGAAATAGTTGGATTAAATCAAGTCCAACAAGCTAATGGAGCTAATAGCATAATTATGAGTGTAACAATGATTTTAGGTGTTATATTAGGTGCAGCAGCGTTTGGATTATTTGATTTTCATGTTGCGCTATTAATAAATGGTACTTCGTTTATGCTTTCAGGGTTAAGTGAAATGTTTATTAAAACTAAATTTAAAAACGAAGTTGTTGAAACAGAGAATAAATCAATGATTAATGATTTTAAAGTAGGATTTTCATTCTTAGTAAAAAAAGAAGGTCTATTAACATTGATGATTTATAGTTTATTTTTAAATTTTGCTTTTTCACCAATCTTTAGTGTGGGTATCCCTTATTTGTTTAGAACAGAGCTAGGAAGAGGAGCCTGGGAAATTGCTTGGCCTAATATTGCTTTTGGAATCGCAATGATGGTTTCTGGAGTTGTTGTTGGTGGAATGGTATACAAAAATATGCCAAAAGCACTTAAAAGAAGTTTATTAATGTTATCGTCAAGTTTTATGTTTGTGACAGTAATAATTTACTTAATGACATATGGTTTTATAGGGTATTGGTTGTTTTACGGATTATTCATTATCGCTAATATTTCAATGGCAGTCTTTATGATTGCGACTAACGTTCCTTTAAATACGGGAATGATTAAAGTAATCGATCCGGAAGTAAGAGGAAGAGTGTTTAGTACAATAGGCGCAATTAGTGGTGGTGCTGTACCGATTGCTATTGTTTTAGCAGGAGTTTTAGTCGATTTAACAAATGTAGCTTTTTTAGGACTAGTATGTGCTGTATTGATGTTATTCCCAACTATTGGGTTTATGACAAATAAAAAAGTTAAAAGATTATTAGAAAGTATTGAAAAGGATACAAATGGCTTAGCTAAAGAAACGGTTTAAGAAAAGAGTTTAAAAGCTCTTTTTTTTGAAATAAAACTACCATTTTTTATTTAATTGTAATATAATAGATAAAGCTTGAAGGAGTGGTAATATGGTTGTCTTAATTCTACAGTATTTACTATTAGCTTTTATAGTTATATATGCAACAAGTAAGCTAAGTTACTATGTTGATGAACTTGATAAAAAAACAAATATTAGCGGTGCTTTAATTGGGGGAGTTTTACTTGCCACAATTACATCAATGCCAGAATTTATTACAAGTATTACTTCAACAGTAAGACTTAGTGAACCAGCACTTGCTTTTGGGAATGTTTTTGGAAGTAATATTTTTAATATTGTTATTTTAGCAGTCGCAGATATTATTTTTATGAAACAGATGTTTTTCAACAAGGTAAAAACACAAAGAAAAACAAATGCATTAGTAATTTTAATGTACATCGTATTTATGATTCCTTTAATATTAAGTGGATTTACAGGATTAGATTATGATTCATTTACAATTCCACTACTGATTTCTTTTAATCTGATTTCATTGATTATTATCATTATCTATTTATTGAGTATAAAAGCTATGAATGAAGATGAGACAGAACAAAGTGAAGAAGTAAGTAAATTATCATATAAAAAAATCGGGATAATGTTTTCTCTTTGGGCATTAGTTGTTATTGTTTCAAGTTTCTTTGTAACACTAGTTGCTAATGATTTAGGAGTAGCATTAAATTTAGGTAGTAGTTTTGCTGGAGCGATTTTCTTAGGAATCGCAACTAGTTTACCAGAATTAACAGCCGTAATGACGCTAATGAAACTAAGAAATCATGAAGCAGCTTTAGGTAATATTATCGGTAGTAACGTCTTTAATCTAACAATAATTAGTGTTGTTGATGTCATTAATGTTAAGGAAGATATCTTTACAGAATTAGTTAATAATCAGAGCGCTAGAGAAAATATATCTTACCTCTTGATTTTAGGACTAATTAACTCTATAATATTAATGATGGCTTTAATAAGAAAGAATACGAAAACCAAAATAATGTATATGATTCCAAGTATATTAATCTTGGCAGCATATTTAATATACATTGGATTAAGTTTATAGGAGGATAGTCATGAGACCAATCGATATAGTATTATTAATTGTAGCAATATTGTTAATCACATTAGTTGTGTTACAAAGTTCAAAAGATAGTGCGGCGAATGCTTTTAGTGGGGAGAAAAGTGAACTTTTCAATAACCAGAAGCAACGCGGTTACGAACTTTTTATGAATCGCGTTACA
>JAOZSP010000172.1:0-3041 GCA_029939615.1 Candidatus Izemoplasma sp.
TGTAAATCCCATTGAAGTGTCAACACTAACTCCACCTTTAACAGCGCATATACTTGCTCCGTTTCCTAAGTGAAGAACAATAACATTAATATCCTTTATATCTTTATTCATTAGCTGTGCAACACGTTCTGCTACATATTTATGACTAGTTCCATGAAATCCATATTTTCTTACACCATATTGTTCATACCAAGTGTATGGAACACCATACAAATATGCTTCTTCTTCCATTGTTTGGTGAAATGCAGTATCAAATACTGCTACGCCTTTAATATGTGGTAAAGCTCTTTGAAAAGCTCTAATACCTGTTAAATTTGCAGGATTATGTAATGGTGCTAAATCACTTACGTCTTCTATAGCTTTTATAACTTCTTCAGTTATTACTACACTATCACTAAATTTCTCTCCACCATGAACAACTCTATGTCCAACGCCATCAATTTCATCAATTGATTTAACAACCTTTAATTCAATTAATTTATCTAGTAATAAATCAACAGCAACACTATGATCTTTTACATCTATTAATTCAACTAATTTATCTCCGTTTAATTTCATCTTTATTACAGATTTTTCCATTCCGATTCTTTCAACAATCCCACTTACTAAAACTGTTTCTTCTGGCATTGTAAGTAATTGAAATTTTAATGATGAACTTCCTGCATTAACTGCTATGACTTTCATTAAACCACTCCTCGTACTTTTTTAAGTAATAATAAATTTATTTCTACCTGTTTCTTTTGCCTTATACATGTTTTTATCTGCTTTAATTACAATTGTTTCTTCAGTATCATCAACCTGATATAGTGTTCCACCTAATGAAACAGTTACACTTAATATCTCCTCATTTTCAAGATAATGATAAGATTTTTCAACAAGTAATCGCAATTTTTTAGCTACTAATTCTAATTCCGCAATCGATGCAACTTTTGCTAATAGTAAAAACTCCTCACCACCCCATCTACCAAATATATCGTTTGTTCTAATATTTGAGTTTACAGTTCTAGCAATAAGTTGAAGAATTTTATCACCAACATTGTGGCCATATTTATCATTTACGTTTTTAAATTTATCAATGTCAATAAATAAAACACCAAATTTTTGATTAAACTCAATAGCTTCTTGAATGTGTGTTTTTAACTGAAACTCTAAATATCTACGATTATAGATTTCTGTTAAATCATCAACCAATAGTAAATCCTTAAGACGTTTATTTTCATAATAGTTATCTTTTCTAAACCGATTATCAGTAAAAACTTCCACTGCGGCTACCACTTTTTCTTTCTTTTGGTCGTATATAGGAAAAGATTTAACCGTAACAGGTACTCTATGTCCTTCTTTATGATGTAGGAAAACTTCGGCTTCCATGTCTTTACCCGTAGCTAACGTTTCATGTAAAGGACAACCACCAAAACATAATTCTTTTCCGTTATTGTCAACATGTTGTAAAATATTACTATAACAATGTTTGTTTACAACCTCTTCACTCTTATAACCTGTAATATTTTCACTACCGTTATTCCAAAAAATGATTTTTCTATTCGAATCAACAATATAAACCCCTTCAAATAACGAAGTCATTAACTCAACTCACTCATTTTCTATCATAGAATCACTTCAATTATTATGATTTCTTCTTTTTTATTATATCATAAAGATTTATAAATAATAGATATTAAGTAAAACAAGTGAATAAAATGCATTATTCACTTGACAATAATATCCTGAAGATGTTTATAATAGGAGTAGAATAACAAGTTTCAATGTATTAATTAGAGGAGGAAAAAATGGTTTATTTTGAAGTTGTTTTTGATGTTGCATATTTGATTTCTGTTATTTTTCTATCTGGCTTAATTGTTAGAAAAGGTATAGAAAAAAAACAGCAAGCAATTATTATTTTTGGAATTATGGGATTACTTTTAGGGTTTGGTGATTCATTCCATCTTATCCCTCGCATTATTGCCCAGTTAACTACCGGTATGGATGATTACGCTTTATATTTAGGTGTAGGTAAATTAATTACTGGTATTACGATGACTATTTTTTACTATTTACTTTATCAATTTTATGTATTAAAAACAGATGATAAAAACAAGACTATTCACATTATTATTTTTATACTCATTCTAGTTCGTTTTATTCTTCTTGCTTTACCAGGTAATGAATGGACATTAAACAGTAATATTCTTCTATATGGAATAATAAGAAATATTCCATTTGCTTTATTAGGTGGAATAATTGTTTATTTATTCTTAACTACTAATAATCAGGAAAATAAAACTCTATTTAATAAAATAGGGATATGGGTTGTTGTTTCCTTTGTTTGCTATAGCATCGTCGTAGTCGGTAGTGGATTTATTCCTGTTTTAGGAGCACTGATGATACCTAAAACGGTTGCTTACTTGATTATCATATATTTAGGTTACAAAGATTCTATTAATTAAACCATAAGCCATAGGTTAATAACTTATGGTTTTTTATTTGCAAAAAACGCTATAAAAAAACGCCCATATAGAGCGTCTTTAAACCAAATTTGGTACCAGTAGTCGGGGTCGAACCGACACGGCCGTGTGGCCACAAGATTTTGAATCTTGCGTGTCTACCAATTCCACCATACTGGCACAGCAATACTATTATACACCATTTTCGTTAAAAATAAATACCTTTTTTAAAATATCACTTCTGATCCTGTTTTCAATCTATTAAGGCTACCCTCTAATTCTTTCTTAAGTTCTTGATATGCTTCGTTTCCAGTACAATGGCCTGTATAAAAAACTGTATTATCCCTTTTCTTAAATTTCCTACTTAACTTATGTAAATATGTAGTTTGCTTAATGTTAAATGAGTCGTAATGAGAAAAGTGGAAACCACCGACAACATGTGTGAAATGTAAATCGTGTTTCTTCTCAATTGAATCAATGATATTTTCAATTCCTTTATGAGAACATCCTGAAAATAGTACTAAATTATTGTTTTCCTCAATAACCAAGTATATCTCATGTTTGAAACAATCTGTAACATAAGCACCGTCTATATAAGCA
>JAOZSP010000172.1:3051-3397 GCA_029939615.1 Candidatus Izemoplasma sp.
ATAAGCTTTCAAATTGCTATCCCCTATTATTTGTTTTGAATATTTTACATCTATATATATATTGATACCAGGCAATATTTCTGTTTTTTTATCAATAAAGATCAAATTTTCAAGTTTTGAAGGTTCTTTAATTCCAATATCAATGATTTCCTTACCAGTATCTTTTACATGATTATCAAATGAATGATTTGATAAATATATTTTCGCAGTTTTATTCATCTTAATAAATTCATTTAGTTCACAACCATGATCATAGTGTCCATGTGAAATAACTAAAACATCAACTTCACTTAATTCAATACCTAAAATTTTTATTACCAACGACCAAAAAGAGAAAAGTTCAAAC
>JAOZSP010000173.1 GCA_029939615.1 Candidatus Izemoplasma sp.
TTAAGTCTTTTTTAAATTGTCCCGTTTGTTTTAGAGAAGAAAACAAGAATAATGAAGAAATGAGAGTATTTTGTAACGAGCAAAAGAAAAGACTCTTGGACTATATCATTTCTTGGAATGTTAACGCTAATAAAATTATTTTATCTAGCTTGTTATTTTTGTTCATCTATTTAATAAACTCTAATAGTCTAGATATAATCGAAAACATATATAGTGGTATTAATTTGTCAGACAAATTCACTGAGTTTTTAGCAATAATGCGTATTGATGTATTAATCGGCCATCTTAGAACTTTGTATTCAACAATTTCACAATGGCTAAAATTTGTGTTTGGAGGTTAGAACATGGAATATTTACCTACTATATTAATAATATTATCAGGGCTTTGGGTTATATTTAATACGTTTTGGTTGTTAATTTTATTTGTTAATAAATTCACAAAGAAAAAACTGATTTACAACAGAATTACAATGATTAAAGATACGATAAAGATAAATATAATTTATGTTTTCATATTCTTCGTACTAGGATTTTTACTATTATGAAGAAAACTATTGTTAATTTATTAATCATTGGCTCTATCGTATTATATTTAATTCAACATCCTATTTATATAACTTTCGAAGGATACGTAGTTAGAATTATACATTTTTTACTAATAATATATATAGTCTTAATTTTCTTCAATGATTTTCTTAAATATGTTATTACAAAAACTGAAAATAAATTTTCTTCTTTTTCATTAAAAGCTAGAAGAAAATATCGAAAAATAAAAAATAAAAAATAAAAAATAAACACTTTTATTCAATAATTAAGTATACACTGCATCCATAAACTTAAACATAGGAAACTATGAAAGAGAAGTATGCAGTTTTTATTTTCCTCTATTAAGCCGTTAGTAGACTTTGCTAACAACATAATACACCATACATAAAAAAAGCCCAAAGGGCTTAATTATACTTCTTATATCATTAATTATAATCACTATGATAAAGATAGTTGTTAATTATTCTTGAGTTTGTTTGTTTTCTTTAATTGTCGATGCAACTATTAATCCAGCAATTGCTGTACCCATCGCAATCGTAAATGCTTGATCAAATGATACATTCTTTTTAATAAATATACCTAATAACGCTGCTGCACCATAAGCTTGAAAAATCAAACTGTAGTTTGCACTAAAATATTTAGATCCAAATAGTTTACCAGTAATCGTTGGAACTAATGATAAGAATGAACCATACCCTACTCCAATTATCAAAATAGCAATTATTGCAACTGGTTTAACTTGAACAAAACTTAGAAATGCTAATGAGAGAATAGTCATAAAATACATTGTTCTATAAACTCGTAAAGCACCAAATTTATCAGCAAGACGACCAGACAATAAACGACCACCAGCATTAAACAATGCTAAATAACCAACAAGCGCTGCTGCAGTAATCAAATCAGTGTCTCTTATTCCTACATACTGTGATCCAATATCTTTTGCTAAACCAATAATTAGTAATCCTGGCATTAATGCCAATAAATCACTAAATAAAAGTTTATAGAAATTTAGAGTACGTAACAATTCTTTTGGTTCATAATCTTTTCCATCATTTCCATTTGCTTTTGAAGCTTCATCCTTGTTTTCAGGAACATCAAGCAATAATGCTCCACCAATTGTCATAACCGCAAAAATAATACCTAATGTTAAAAATGTATTAGATACCATATCTACTGTGTAAACAGTTGTATCAGATATGTTTAATAATCCTGTAATCACTTGTTTGAATATGATAGCCCCAATTGCGAATGCAGCTGTAGCAACACCTGTAATAGCTCCTTTTTTAGTTGGAAACCATTTTACTAATGTTGAAAGTTGACAAACATATATAAAACCAACACCGGCTCCACCAATGATACCATATGTTATATATAACATTGGGGTTGATGTAATAAACGCTGATAGTAAAATACCACTACTATATAAAATACCACCAATTAAAGCTGTAAATCTAGGACCTTTTTTTAATTGTAAACGCCCCGAGAAAATCATTGTTAAAGCGAATGATACTAATGTAATTGCGTAAGTTGTAACAACACTATTTAACTCCCAATTATAAGCAATTGAAATTGGTTCATTAAATAAACTCCATGCGTATAAAGCTCCAATAGCCATTTGTGCTGATAATGCACCAAAAACAACTACCCATCTACTCTTGATTCGATAACTCATAATTTCATCTCCTAGTTTTTATACTAAAAGTATTATACATAATTTCAGGTGTTATTACAACAAGTTTTATTTGTAGACCTATATCCATATCCTACTTACCTCACCTAATAACAGTGATTATTCCTCATCACACTAGTTTAAAATCTACTTTTGTATAATAATAAGATGAAACTTGTTATATCATTCAAACTTAAAACTTATTATCAATTATATAATCTTTGATATCCTTTTGTTAAATGACTCCAAACAAACACCATTGCAGTACAGAGTGCTGCTCCTAACAACACAGCGCCAACCAAGTAATCCTGAGCTAAATCTACAGGAATTATCGTTTTAAAGACAAATAAGAAAAAGAAAGATGCTATAGCATACATTGTAAATGGTTTAATCATCCAGTTTACAACCCAAGTAACATATAATCCTTTTGGATTTTCCTTTACTTTTACTATACTTTTAAAATCAACTTTCATCATCATTGGATAAATCATAAGCCAGATTAGTATTGCAATTGGAATTGAAACATTGCTATACTCAAACTTACTTAGAAATGTTGGTACGCCTGGCAATAATTCTCCAATAGCTACTCCAAGAATCATGCAAAGAATAACCCATAAAGTTAAATACTTATCGAAGAATGATATTTTACGTTCTTGTTCCATTACAATTCACCTCTTTTAACTCGCTCTATAAGATTTACTACTTTTTCCTTAATGATATCTCTAGTTTCTTCAAACCCTTTTTTCGGTCCTCCACTAGGATCATCAAGTCCCCAATCCTCTCGATGTTTTGTTGGGACAAAAGGACATTCCACTCCACATCCCATAGTTACTAAGATATCGAGTTTTTTTGGTATATCCGTTAGTAGTTTTGAAGATGCATGACTCATATCAATCCCTATATCTGTCATAACTTCTAATGCCATTGATTTTGGCGAATCATATTCTTCAGTTCCTGCAGAATATACAATAAAAGTATCCCGACTTAATGCTTTCATAAAGCCTTCAGCCATGATGCTTCTACAGCTGTTATGAACACAAATAAATGCTATTATTTTTTTCATAATTTTATCTTTTATTTTAAGTATTCTTTGATTTTTTGAAAACTTTGAACTTGTCCAGAAAAGATAACTTTCCCATCAATTACAAGCGCAGGTGTGCTCAT
>JAOZSP010000174.1 GCA_029939615.1 Candidatus Izemoplasma sp.
CTTTTTTCAAATATGTGAATTAAATCCTTAAAACTGTAAAAAGCGACTCTAAGTTAAAGTGGTTTAGAGTTGGAGACTATAAAATTAGACCAAATACTGTTGGTGGTGTAGAGACATCAAAACCTGCAAATGTATCAAAAGACATTTCCAAACTGATAGGTAGATATGAGAATAAAATAAGTTATAGCTTTGAGGATATTATAGAGTTTCATTATAATTTTGAAATTATACATCCTTTTCAAGATGGTAATGGTCGAGTTGGTAGAATAATTGCATTCAAAGAATGTTTGCGTCATGGACTTGTACCATTTACTATTGATGAGAGTATAAAATTATTCTATTACAAGGGTTTAAAAGAATGGAAAAATGAAAGAGAATTTTTACTTGGAACTTGTGAAACAGGACAAGATAAGTATAAGAAATTACTCGATATTTACGGTATAAAGTATAGTAAATAAATACTTTATTCCTAGACGATTTCACCTTCTAAGCGTAGCCATAGGGCTATAATTTCTCTTGGAATTTCATTTGAAAGTATAATAACCAAACCATTTATGGTTTGATTATTTTTTTTACCTAGAGTATAAGCGTTTTGTCTCTCGCAAATATTGACAATTATAGAAAAACATGATAAAATACATTTAAATTAATAGTATTAATGTAAAAAGAAAAGAGGCTCATATGAATAAGCAAGAACTTGAAAGTAGAATGCTTGAATTGGATGGTATTGTAAGTGATTTGTATTCTGGTATGACCTTTTATTGCATAATTGTAGGTGGAGGTGCATTACTAATTAGGAACATAATAACTAGAGGGACATTAGATGTTGATGTTCTAGAAGTTTCTAAAGAAGTTGAAGAGTTATTTGCAAGTTTTGATTTTAATACTAGAGTCAAAGCTGTATTAGATTGTTTTCCATATAATTATGAGGATAGAATTGAACTTGTAAAACTACAAACAATTAGTATAAAATACTATACGCCTTCTATTGAAGATTTAATTGTTTCAAAATTATACGCATATAGAAGAAAAGATATAGAGGATTTAAAGAAAATAAAGGAAAGCAAGCAATACAATAAAGATTTATTAGACTCAGTTGTAGGAGAGGCAAAAGAATCAGCTGTAACAAAAAGAAGATATTTGGAAATGGTTGATCTTTATAAAAAGTTTTTTAAGGAGTGCTGAACATGAAAACAAAAACATTTATGAGTTTCTTAAAGGATTATGTTAAGGATATGAATCCTGAGCAATCTTTAAGTTTGTTTAAGAATGAGAAGTATGCAAGATTAGATGCTAGGTTATTGAATGTGTATACTTTTTATGTACTATTTAATCGGGAAGTTATCAAGACATTACTTAATAAACAAGATAAATTACCAGTTCTTTACAAAAAGTATGAGAATTATCAGTTGAAATATAACGAACTCACGCTTGAAAATCTAAAACTAAAAGTTGGTACATTGGATGCATTTGATGAGCTTAAACAACTATATACATCTTATCAAAATCTTGTAGTTAATAAGAATTTGGTTTTAAAGAGAATGTATCATAAAAAAATAATAGATATAAAAAATGAGAAGAAGATAAGTAACTATAGAATATATAGTGATCTTAATTTAAATCATGGTAACACTAATGAGTACTTAAAGAATAAAAAGTTTGAGAAGCTTTCATTGTTAAATATAAAGAAGATAATGAACTATGTTGCATCACTATAGTAAGAAATCTTCTAAGGTATCATTCGGGGTTGAATTTTTCCGTAATATAGTTAAGTATGTTTTTGCCGTCTAATATCGAATAAAAAAGAGTATGAAATGTTTTCGTTGTATCATGGAGTTTATTATGATATACTACGCATAAGAGGTGATAAAATGTTGTTGAGAGAGAAATATTTAAGAAAAATAGAACCATTTATCGAATCAGATTTAATCAAAGTTCTAACGGGAATGAGGCGATCTGGAAAATCAGTGTTACTAAATCAAATAAGAGATAAAGTTGTAGCAAATGGTGTTGATATGAAGCAAATTCATTTTATTAATTTTGAATCTCTAAAATATAGAGCGTTATATGATGCAGAATCATTATATGATTACTTAAATATCAATTTATTAATTAATAAAAAGAACTATATTTTCTTCGATGAAATACAAATAGTTGATGGATTTGAAAGAGTGTTAAATTCATTGCGAGTAGATTTTGATGTTTCAATTTTTGTTACAGGATCAAATGCTGATTTATTGTCAGGTGAACTTGCAACTTTATTATCTGGAAGGTACATAAAATTTGATATATTTCCATTTACATATACGGAGTATGTGAATTTCCTGTCCCTGAACCCAAAAGATGAAGAAGTATTTAAAAATTATTTAATTTTCGGTGGATTACCACAAACCTATTCTTTCCATAGCAATCATGAAAAAGAAGCACTGTTGATTGATATTCTCGATTCAATAGTTTATAAAGATATATTGATGAACCTATCAGCAAAAAATATTGAGACAATTAAGAGGTTTATAAGTTATGTAGTACAATCGACAAGTCTAGATTTCAATGCGAAATCCATTGTTAAGTACCTAAAATCTGAGAGAATAAGTACAACACCAGATACCATTTATAGTTATATTGATGCAATACTAAATAGTTTAATAGTTCGAAAGTGTTCAAGATATGATATAAAAGGGAAGAAGATATTAAAACGTAATGAAAAGTATTATGTTGCTGATCTTGGATTAAGGAATCATACGCTTAATTTAGAAAAAATAGACTATGGTGCATGCTATGAAACAATAATTTTTAATCAACTTATCTCCGATGGATATGGGGTAACTATAGGTAAAATTAATGAGTTTGAGGTTGACTTTATAGCAACTAAGCCAGGTAAAAAGAAGTATATACAAGTTTCTTATCAGTTAGCTTCTGAAGAAATAATTGAAAGAGAGTTTAGAGGATTAGAACAAATTAGCGATAATTTTGAAAAAATAGTTATTTCAGGAGACACACTAGATTTTTCAAGGGATGGTATTAAGCACATAAATATTATCGATTTTTTGATGGATACTTAGACGATTTACTTTCTAAGTCGTCAGTCGGAGGTTCGAATCCGTCCCGGAATGCCGTTAAATTGCAAAAAAGCCTTTTTTGAACTGCACCCAAAGACTTCTACATAGGAAACTATGAAAAAGAAAGGGTGCAGTTTTTATATGTCAAAATACCATTCTAGATGTTTGTTTAATATTGTACTTCTCGAGATTCATTCATAAAAATAAAAAAAGAGCAAATTGCTCTTTAAAATGGAACCTATAAAATAGACACTCATAAAAAGAGTAACTATTTATAGGTT
>JAOZSP010000175.1 GCA_029939615.1 Candidatus Izemoplasma sp.
TTGGTAATGTTGCCTGGGGTGTTTGTAAAAAAGTTAGAGATTTAGGTGGAAAAGTAGTAACTCTAAGTGGACCTGAAGGATATGTTTATGATCCTGATGGTGTTATTACACAAGAGAAAATTGATTTCATGATCCAAATGAGAGCAAACACAAATGGTAAAATTCAAGACTACGCTGATCGTTTTAATGTTGAATTCTTCCCAGGTGTTAAACCTTGGGTAAGAGAAGTTGATATTATTATGCCATGTGCAACACAAAATGAAATTCATAAAAGTGATGCAGAGCAAATTATTAAAAATGGTGTTAAATACATAGTAGAAGGTGCTAATATGCCTACGACTAATGAAGCAGTAAAATTATTACAATCTGCGGGTGTAATAATTGGTCCTGGTAAAGCAGCTAATGCTGGTGGTGTATCAACAAGCGCACTAGAAATGTCACAAAATAGTATGCGTTTAAGTTGGACAGCTGAAGAGGTTGATAAAAAATTACGAGGAATTATGAAAAATATCTTTAACAGTTGTGTTCGTGCTAGTAACAGATATGGATTTGGTTATGATTTAATTGCCGGAGCGAATATCGCTGGATTTACAAAAGTTGCAGATGCAATGATTGCACAAGGAAAATATTAATAGATTCATAAAAAAAGGAGAGATTTGATGGGCTATGCATTAAAAGAAACAAAATATCGTTTCAGAGCATGGACAAAAGATGGTAAATGGAATATAGGTAGTTTAACAACCGATAAAAACATTACTATTCATGAAGGATCAAATGTATTTCATTATGGACAAGGTTTATTTGAAGGATTAAAAGCTTACAAACAAAAAAATGGGAAAATAGTTCTATTTCGCCCAGATATGAATTTTATTCGTATCAATCAAGGATTAGACAGATTAGTTGCTCCTAGATTGCCAGAAAAACTATTTTTCAATGCAATTACAGAAGTAGTAAAAGCTAATAAAGATGATATTCCAGAATATGGTAAAGGACAATCTTTATATATCCGTCCCTTTGTAATAGGGCAAGGAATGAACTTAGGAGTTAAACCTTCTGATGATTATCTATATAGTGTATTTTGTGCACCTGTTGGAACGTATTTTAAAGGTGGACTAAGTGCTTTAGAGTTTATTACAACAGATTACGATAGAGCATCAACAAATGGAACAGGGCAAGTAAAAGTAGCAGGAAACTATGCGGCTAGTCTATATCCAAGACAATTAGCAAAAGATGCAGGTTATGCAGGAGTAATCTATTTAGATCCTGGAACTCATTCTAAAATCGATGAAGTAGGAGCTGCGAATTTCTTCGCAGTCACTCATGATAACGTGGTTGTTACACCTAAAAGTAGTTCAATATTACCAAGTATAACTAGAAAATCTATTTTATATCTAGCTGAACACTATTTAGGATTAAAAACCGAAGAACGTGAATGTTTTATTGATAACATAAGTGAATTCAAAGAAGCAGGAGCTTGTGGTACAGCAGCGATTATCACTCCAATAAAAGCTATTACTCATAAAGGACTTCGACACCAGTTTGGTGATGGAGAAGTGGGAACAACTATTAAAAAATTGTATGATTTACTAATTGGAATTTATTATGGAGATATTGAAGCACCAGAAGGCTGGATAAAAGAAATAAAAATTGATTAAATAAAAAACACTAATTCAAATTTAAATTTGAATTAGTGTTTTTTTTACATTGTATTTTTGATTCTCTGAGCTAAGCCTTTTAATTTCTTTTTAGGAACACTACATAAAGCAATTCTTAATCCACCATCAACTTCAACTGTGAATATATTATTTTTTTGAAGTCGTAAATTCAAAGCTTCTTTTTCTAAATCATTAGGAACTTTGACAGTAGCAAAGAATCCTTCAGTAAAGGGATAAAGCTCTAAATTAACATCTTTAGCTTCCCTAATGAAAATATTAGCGCGATCCTTTAACAACTTAATATATTTCTCTTTTTCATTAATGTAATTACGGTATAAAGTATGATCATTATTAATTAAAGCAAATAATTCCATTACACTATTATTAACTGTCGACCAAATACTTCTAGCACTGTATATTGCAGCATTTTTAAACTTAGCAAGTTCTTCATTATCACTTGTAATTGCGATTGTTGCTCCAACTCTAGCACCGTAAGCTGTAAAAGATTTTGATAAACTAAATGCAATAATAGCCATTACGTTTTTACTTAAGTTTCGATACTTAAGTAAATGATCCTTCCAACTAGGGTTCATTGAGTAATCAACATAAGCAATATCATTTAAGATAATTACTGGTCCCTTTTCTGATAATTCATTACTAAATTCAAGGACAAGATCCCATTCCTCACTACTCATTGTATAACCAGTAGGGTTATGACATGGGTCGTTAATAATAACGACAACTTTTCCTTCGTTTTTCATCACAGTATTCAATGTTTCCTTAAAGTTATCTATATCAAATTTACTATTTTTAAACAAATTATATTTTTCAATTTTCAAATCAAACTCAGCTGCCATAGTTTTATATGGTCCCCATCCTTGTGAAGGAATAATTACTGATTGTCCAGGATTAAGCACATTGTGTAAAGTACTACTAATAGAACCCGCTCCTCCAGGAGATACAATGATTTCACAATTGATTTCCTCATAACCAAAAAGCCACTTGTAAACTGATTCTAAATACTGCGGATTTCCTTGTATACTTGCAGCATATTTTGCCTTTTGAATCTTATCGATTTTTTGATAAGGACCCCAAACATTATCAAAAGCAACAAAAACACCTTTTTCATCAAACAAAGTCCCTAAAGTTGCGTCAACTACAGCATTATCACCATATTTAATTTTTGCTTCTTTTGCTTTTATTGCAGCTTTAAATACTTTATCAACCATTTTTTTACCATCACTTAATTCATTCAAAAAAGACATTTTAACACCTCACTACATTTTTAGTTTTGTTATATGGCAATTATAACATTAATAGCGAATTTTAGCACTTAAAAACACGATATTTTTTGATTTTTTTCAAAACCAAATTAATTGCTTATTTAAGTAATGAAAAAGTTTGTTAATATTAAGCTGTCAATGATTATTTATATTTAGGAAATGCATGAAAAGCAAGAAAACATTGGACTATATAAGCACATTAAAACAGTTGAAGCTCTGAATTTATCCGCAAACAAAAATGAAAACAACAGTAGAAATAAGTGGTACTATTATTTCTGGGTTAACTATATTCATATTACTAATACTATTTGCTTTTTATGGAATAACACCTATGAACATCATTAAAAGCGTAGTTATCTAAAATAAAATGGAG
>JAOZSP010000176.1 GCA_029939615.1 Candidatus Izemoplasma sp.
AGCAAGCAAATTATGCGGCCACTAAAGCTGGGATGATTGGATTAACAAAAACGTGGGCTAAAGAATTTGCTCGTAAAGGTGTTCCTGTAAGAGTTAACGCAGTATCACCAGGATATGTTATGACGGATATCTTAAAAACAGTTCCACAAGATTTGTTAGACAAATTCTCAAAATTAACAATGTTAAAAAGATTAGGACAACCAAATGAAATTGCAAATGCGGTTATGTTCTTAGCAAGTGATGAAGCATCGTATGTAACAGGACATACATTAAGTGTTAATGGTGGAATGAGATTATAAATTAAGAGATATAAATTGATAAATATGGAGGTGAGGTTTTGTCCAATAGTATAAAAATAGGAATTGTTGGAACAGGTATATATTTACCAAAACAATTCAAAACAGCAAAAAATATTGCTTTAGAAACAAACGGAGTTTGGACAGAAGAAGCTGTCATAGAAAAACTTGGAATAAAAAAAGTTCTCTATGCAAATAAAGAAGAAGGATCTCAAGAAATGAGCTATTTGGCTGCATTAGACTGTCTAAATAAAACTAATGTAGATCCAAAAGATATTGATGTAATATTATCGATAACTGAAGAATGGAAAGAATACCCTCTTACAACTTCAGCATTATATGTGCAAGGTAAAATAGGTGCGTATAATGCATGGGGTATTGATTTACAAAATAGATGTTGTACAAGTGTCTCTGCAATAAAAATCGCAAAAGATATGTTAACAGCTGATGATGAAATAGATACTATTATGATTGTTGGTGGGTATCGAAATGGTGATTTTGTAGACTTTAAAGATAAGGACATGTCAATGATGTATAACTTATCTGCTGGTGGAGGAGCAATGATTATTAAAAAGGATCATCCTTACAATTTAATATTAGGATCTCATATTATCGCAGATGGAACTTTAGCTAGAACGGCTGGAGTTGAAATTGGTGGTAGTTGTAATCCTATTACAAAAGAAAATGTTAGTACTGCATACAAGTCGCTTAAACTAATGGATGCTAAGAAAATGAAGGATCGTTTAAACGAAGTATCATTTAATAATTGGTTGAAATGCGTTGATCAATCTTTAAGAAAATCTAATTTAAAAAGAGAAAATCTTGATTATTTAGGGATTCTTCATATTAAACGATCAGGACATAATGATATGCTTAAGGAATTAAATTTATCAGAAGAACAAACAATATATCTTGAAGACTACGGTCATATTGGACAAATAGATCAAATTTTATCACTTCATTTAGCAGTTGAAAACAGGAAATTAAAACCTGGTGATAATGTTTGTTTATTAGCTGCTGGTATTGGATATGTATGGGCTTCTAGTATTGTGAGGTGGGGCTAATGGGTACGTTTCTCTATCTTTTACTAAGAAGTTTAGAAACAGGAAGTGTATATGCACTAGCAGCACTTGGCGTGGTTTTAATTTTTAGAACAAGTAAAACAACAAATTTTGCACAGGGTGCTATTGGTACATTGAATGCGTTTGTTGCTGCTACAATTCTTGTAAGATGGGGTTGGAGTATATGGGTAGTAGTACCTGTTGCAATGATTACAGCCATTATTACCGGATTTATCATTGATACAATATTCATTAGACCTGCTTCAAAAGTTGGATCGACAGGTAAACAAATAATTACTTTGGGATTAATTATTGTGATTATTGGAATAATCCCTATGATATTTGGTGTAGAACCCATTCCAATGCCAAGATTTATTGCTTTCACAGATGCTACACAAATAAACATTCTTGGTGCATCAATTGGTTACAACGCAATCTTTACGATTGGCTTATCAGTTTTATTAATGGGGGGAGCATTTTGGTTTTTGAAATATACGGATTGGGGCTTAGCTATTCGTGTTACTGCTTCAAATGAAGTAGCTTCAAAACTTATGGGTGTCCCAACAAAGAAAGTTACAATGATGTCTTGGGCTACAGCTGCTGCATTTGGAACATTGGCTGCAATTATAATTGCACCGCAATCAGCAGTAGATATAAATATGATGAATGATGTTCAAATTAATGCATTCTTTGCTTGTGTATTAGGCGGATTCCAAACGTTTTATGGTCCAGTTATTGGGGCATATATAATTTCACTTTCAAAAAATCTGACATCTTACTATATTACTTCAACATGGAATACTGTGATTGTATATATAGTAATAATGATATTCTTATTCTTTAAACCTGTTGGTTTAGTTGGTAAGAAAATCGTTAAGAAGGTTTAGAGGTGAAAAAATGGAAAACATAAAAAATAATAAATCACCTAATTTTTTCTCTAAATTATTAAAACCAATTACTGTAGCAAGTAAATATATAAAAAATAAATTAGAAAAAAGCATGTATTCAAGATTTATATTATTTGGGATAATTATTTCACTAGTTCCCGTACTATCAAATCTAGATATTATTAGATATTCAACAGTTTCCCTTATTGCTTATATAGTAATATTTACTATTGTGGCGTTAGGATTAAATATTTTACTTGGATTCTCAGGACTTATGAGTTTAGGTACTGCGGGATTCGTTGGATTTGGAGCTTATGGTGTTGTTTATTTTTCAGCATTAGGACTTCCATATGAATTAGCAATTATTACTACATTATTATTTTCATCTTTAATAGGACTATTTATAGGCCTGTTCTCATTAAAAGTTGAAGGAGTATATTTAGCTATTGCAACGCTTGCACTAGGTGAAATATTTAGTCAAGTGTTTAGAAGAGTTGTATGGTTTACAAATGCTTTTGGTGGAGTTCATTACGAGTATCCAACATTATTTGGACTAATTCAATTAAACAGAAATTGGACATTTGTATTTTTAGTAGTTGTAATGGTAATTATGATGATTGTAATGTACAATCTTACAAATAGTAAGACAGGAAGAGCTTTTATGGCTATGAGTAGAAGTAATTCTTCAGCTCAAGCAATGGGAGTAAGTATAGCTAAGTACCGTTTGCTATCTTTCTTAATAGCAACATTATACGCAACCATTGGTGGAGTATTATTCGCTTCATTCTACCGCTATGTACAACCCCTAGACTGGAACTTAATGTTAACATTACTAATCTTAGCAATGGTAGTTGTAGGAGGAATTAAATCAATATTTGGTACTTTCCTTGGTGTATTTGTTATTTATGGTGTACCAAGTTTATGGCTAGAAGATTTATTTGCTGGGATTTATGGAGTAGCTTATATATTCTCAGGAGTACTAATAATTGTTGTAATAATGTATTATCCTCATGGAATTATATATATTATTCAAGATATAAAAAAACT
>JAOZSP010000177.1 GCA_029939615.1 Candidatus Izemoplasma sp.
ACTATTATATCATTTATAGGTGGCTTGTAAACAATTACACTTCATTGAAATCATTGCTTTATATTCATTAGTTCGTTCATAATTACCTTTCTCATGGATTATTCACTTATACTAATATATTTCCTTATAATCGCTATAAAAATAGTATAGTAAGGAAAATAAAAAGCTCTCAGATGAGAGCTTATATTATGTTATTCAGTTTCTTCTTTTGGTAATACTAAGTTTAATACAATACCAACAATAGCCGCTAGACTCATACCACTCATAGCAAAAGCCTCATTTAATTGAATTGCAGCTCCTCCTAATCCTATTACTAAGATAGTAGCCACAATAATTAGATTTCTCATACTTGTTAGATTTACTTTATGGTTGATCAACACCTTCACACCATTACCAGCAATAAGTCCATATAAGATGATTGTCATTCCGCCGATTATGGCCCATGGAATACTATTAATAAATGCACTTATATATCCAAATAATCCAAGAACGATGGCAAAAATCGCTGCTAATCCAACAACCCAAACACTACCAACTCTTGTCATAGCAACTACACCAGTATTTTCACCATATGTCGTGTTTGCAGGTCCACCAATTGCAGCACTTACAAATGTTGCAATCCCGTCACCCATAATTGTATTTTCTAGTCCTGGATCTTCAATAAAGTCTTTACCCGTGATTTCTCCTAAAACAGTATGATCTCCAATATGCTCTGCAATTGTAACAAAAGCAATTGGAGCAAAAATTAATACAGCATTAAAATTAAAGGCATAAGTTCCTAGAAAATAGAATCCTGGGTCTTGAATAAATTTAGCAGTACTAAATCCACTATAATCAACAACTCCAAGAACAACTGATAAAACATACCCAACAGCAATTGCACAAATAAAGGGAATTATTCTAAAAAATCCTTTTCCTTTTAATGCAACTCCAATTACAGTTCCAAAAGTAACTACTGCAATTAGTGGTATTTTCCAAGCAATTCCAGAAATTGGATTTGCTGCTCCACCGTACATTCCAACATCTAGTAAAGATTGCACTCCCATTAACCCTGATTGTTCAATTGCAGTTGGAGCTAATCCAAGTCCAATTGTAATAATAACAGGTCCAATAACAACTGGTGGCAATAACTTTTTGATCCATCCATTTCCAGTATAACGAATAACTGTTGCAACAATCGCGTAGATAATCCCAACAAGCATCAATCCGAAGAATACACTTTCTCTAGCTACAGCACCAGCAACACTCATAGCTCCAATATATGCAAAACTACTACCTAAATAAACTGGTACTTTTCCTTTTGTACATGCGATGTAAATCAATGTCCCTACACCACTTGCAATCAATGTAACCCCTGTACTCAACACCACTGTACCAGCATTAAAATTTACTAAAAGTGGCACCAACACTGTTGCCCCAAACATTGCAAATACATGTTGTAAACTTAGTATAACCCAATTCAAAACTGATTTTGGTTTCTCTTGAATTCCAATTCTTAAACTTTTTTCCATTTTCTTTCTCCTTCTCGTTTTTTATATAAAAAAAATTCTAAGTCGAAGGACATAGAAAAGAATTTTCATACCATATTGAACATACTCGTGTTCTATTTATGAATTTCCTTACTAGTCTCTCTGGACTACCTTAAAGGTATTCTAAAAATATACTATCACATATATACATATTTGACAATACCTAAATACAATTTTCAAACAAAAAGAGTGTTTCCACTCTTATAATGTTATTCTAACTCACCTTGCCAAAGGCCATGTAAATTACATAATTCTCTAGCGAATACTACTTTACCTTTTTCAACTTCAAATTCAGCAATTGGTACATCACCAGGGTTAAATTCCTTCTTACCAACTAAATCCCCTTCTACATATAATTCTATAAATTCAACATAATGAACTTCTGTCATCGGATGGATTGCCGGCTTACCAACAGTTACTCGATATCCTTCTTCAAGTTCTTCCACAAAAGGAACATGTTTCTCTTCTTTTACGTTTCCCGTTAAAACTTCCATACAACTCCTCCTTCTTGTATATATATTAATTATAGATTATTTTTCCTAAAAATTCAAATAAAACACTATCATATAAATTTTAAAACCAGTATAATATATGTGAAGGAGAGTGATTAAATTTGAAAATTATTAGCACTAAAAATGCCCCAGCTGCTGTTGGTCCTTACAGTCAAGCAGTAATGGTAAAAGATACTTTATATGTATCAGGACAAATCCCTTATGTACCAGAAACAATGAAACCTGCTGGTAGTGATATTAAATCACAAACATTACAAAGTCTAAAAAATGTTTTGGGTATTGTTGAAGAAGCAGGATTAAAAAAAGAAAATATTATTAAATGCGGAGTTTTTATGCAAGACTTAGGAATGTTTAAGGAAATGAATGAAGTTTACGCTAATTTCTTTGGAAATCATAAACCAGCAAGATTTGCTGTAGAAGTTAGAAGATTACCACTTGATGTTTTAGTTGAGATTGATGCAATTGTTGTCAAAGAATAGTTGAAATGGGTTAAAATAAAAACTGAGAATTTCTCAGTTTTTATTTTGTTTCTGGTTCTACTTGTTGTTCAGGCTTTAGAATTGGTTCAGGCATTTCTTCCTTAAATGCTTTATTAGGATTAAAAGTATTGTATTCTTCTACTCCACGTTTAATAAATCTAAAGATATAAGGTCTAAATACATAAATTGTATACCAAATGTATGCTGGAGCCAAAAAGATTGCTGGACCAAACACTACAAATAGTGTCCACGTCCATTTCGCAAGACCTCTCTTACGACAATAATTCCATACAAATGCGTAAATTAAAAAGTAATACAGTCCTAAAGCTGCAAAAGCCAAAATGACATATATCCAACTTGTTGAATCAATACCTACAATCCTTGAAAAGAAGCCTTGATTATTTGTTGTAATAGTAATATTTGCAGTTGAGAACCATGTGTTTACTGGTTTCATAAAATCAATTAAATTTTTGAGAACGAAAAACAATTGTTGAATAATTAAAATAACAAAAAGAATAAATGCCGCAGACTCATAAGGTCTTTTAACATTTTGTAAATCCTTTGTTTCTTTATTGAATTCTTCTTTGAATCCCATAATTACACCTCTTTCTAATTATAATATAGCACAGTTAATTATAATAATACATATAATCTCCAAATATCAAAAAAAAATACTTATCAATTGATAAGTACAATAAATTATATATGGTGACCCGTACGGGATTCGAACCCGTGAATGCATGCGTGAAAGGCATGTG
>JAOZSP010000178.1 GCA_029939615.1 Candidatus Izemoplasma sp.
ATTGCAATGTTAGGAATTATTTTGCGGATGTTAATAATCATTTTCTCAAAATCTTGTTTAGTGTATTTTCTTCTCATATGCTTTAATATTTCTTCACTTCCACTTTGTAAAGGAATGTGAAGATGTTTAGCAAATACGCTATTGTTATTTATAAGATGTAAAATATCATCTGATAATTCATTAATTTCAATTGAAGATATTCTTATTCGTTTAAGACTATCTACTATGCTTAAATCAACTAGTAAATCATATAGTGAATAATCATCTAAATCACTACCATAACCACCAGTATGAATACCTGTTAATACTATTTCATGATATCCATTTTTCACTAAATCATTTGCTTCTTTAAGTATTGAATTTTTATCTCTTGATCTTACTGGTCCACGAGCAAAAGGGATTATACAGTAGCTACAAAAATTATTACATCCATCTTGAATTTTCAAAAATGCTCTAGTATTTTCTGTAAAATTTGTAACATGTGTTTCGTCAAAAACAAGGTATCTTGAAACATCTGTCACATTAAGTATTTTCTTTCTTTCTATTAGTGCTTTATCAACAAGTCTAACAAGTTGCTCGCGATGTTTTGTTCCAATAACAATGTCAACTCCATCAATTTCCAACACTTCATTAGGGGCCATTTGAGAATAACACCCCATCACAGCGATTACTGCTTCACTATTTTGCTTTATTAATTTTCTAATTGCTTTTCTGCTTTTTGCATCTCCAGCGTTAGTTACGGTACAAGTATTTATTATATATACATCGGCAAATTCGTTATGTTTAACGCGTAAAAACCCTTTTTCTTTAAAAAGTTCCCATATGCTTTCAGTTTCGTATGTATTTACTTTACAACCTAATGTATAAAATCCAATTTTCATGTTAATCACTCATTTCAATAGTAAATATCTCTTGTATTATATCACAACAAGAAAAAAGTTTCAGTTTAACTGAAACTTATTTTTTTAAAAATTTCTTAAATTTTGCAAATAATGAATCATTTGATAAATCTGTATTTCCTAACTGATCAAATAATTTGGTTTGTTGTCTTGTAAGTTTTGAAGGTGTAATAACTTTAATTACAACATGTTCATCACCATTACGTTTTGTTCTTACATTAGGAATCCCCTTAGAACGAAGTCTAAAGATTGTCTCACTTTGAGTTCCTGAAGGTATTTTTAGTTTAACATTACCATGTGGTGTAGGTACTTTAATAGTATCTCCTAATGCTGCTTGAGCAAAAGTAATTGGAACTTGAATTACAATGTCGTCTCCATGACGTTCATAAAACTCATGTTTTTTCACATCAAATAAAATGTATAAATCACCAGATTCACCACCATTAAACCCTTTATTTCCATAACCTTCTAATCTAATTTGTTGGCCAGTATCAATTCCGGCTGGAACTTTTACTTCAACATCTTTATTATGTGATTCAATTCCTTCACCATTACAAGTAGTACATTTTTTAGTGATTTCTTTTCCTTTACCTTGACATACTGGGCAAGTTGTTTGGGATCTTGTTCTTCCAAACAATGATTGCTGTTCTACAATTACTGTTCCACGTCCTTTACAACGTGAACATGTTTTAAAATCGCTCTTAGAATACGCTCCACTACCATGACACGTATGGCATTCTTCATGCAGTGTAACTCTGATTTTCTTTTTCGCTCCAAATACTGCATCTTCAAATGAAATACTCATTCTACGCTGCATATCTTGGCCTTTACGTCGACGATTTGATTGTTGAGGTTGTCCCCCACCAAAGAAACTTGAAAAAATGTCGTTAACATTAAAGTCAAATCCACCAAATCCTGATGTATTAAATCCTTGGCCGTTATTAGCTTGATGACCAAAACGATCATACTGTGAGCGTTTTGATGAATCACTTAAAACTTCGTAGGCTTCTTGTACTTCTTTAAATTTTGATTCAGCATTTTCTTCAGTTGAAACATCGGGATGATATTTCTTTGCTAATGTTCTATATGCTTTTTTTATTGATGGTTCATCGGAATTTTTATCAATACCTAAGACATCATAATAATCTCTTTTTTCACTCATTTACGTCACCTCAATTTATAAAGATAAGAAGCAGATTAACTGCTTCAAATCTATTAATCTACTTCTTCAAAATCTGCATCTACAACATTGTCATCTTGATTTGCTGGTTCTTCTTCAGCTTCACCGTTAGCTTGTTGAGCTTCTTGTGCTTGTTGGTATGCTTTTGTAGCTAAACTTTGAGCAATAGTATTTAAGGCTTCTTTTTTAGCTTTTATATCTTCTAGGTCTTCACCTTTTAATGCTTCTTCTAGGTCTTTGATTTTGTCTTCAACTTCAGTTTTTTCTTCATCTGAAACATTATCTGCTAAATCTGTTACTGCTTTATTAGCTGCAAAAATTAATTGATTTGCTTCATTACGTAAATCAGCATCTTCTTTAAGTAGTTGATCAGCGTCAGCATTTTCTTCTGCTTCTTTTACCATTCTATCAATTTCATCATCACTTAATCCACTACCGTTTGTAATAGTAATTGATTGTTCTTTTCCAGTACCTAAATCTTTTGCTTTAACATGAACAATTCCGTTTGCATCTAAGTCAAATGATACTTCTATTTGTGGTACACCACGTTGTGCTGGTGGAATATCTGTTAATTGGAAACGACCTAGTGTTTTATTATGTGAAGCCATTGGACGTTCACCTTGTAAAACATGTAGATCTACTGCTGGTTGATTATCTGCTGCTGTGCTAAATATTTGTGATTTTGATGTTGGAATTGTTGTATTTCTTTCAATAAGTTTTGTAAATACTCCACCTAATGTTTCAATTCCAAGTGATAATGGGGTAACGTCTAATAATAATATATCTTTAACGTCTCCACTTAATACTCCGCCTTGAATTGCAGCTCCCATAGCTACTACTTCATCAGGGTTAACACCTTTATTTGGTTCTTGACCTAATTCTTTTCTTATGGCATCTTGAACAGCAGGAATTCTTGTTGATCCTCCAACAAGTAATACTTGATGGATATCATTCTTTGTCATTGAAGCATCTTTTAATGAACGTCTAACTGGTCCCATTGTTTTTTCAACAAGATCACTAGTTAACTCATTAAATTTAGCTCTTGATAATGTTTTTTCTAAATGGACAGGTCCACTTGGTCCAACACTAATAAATGGTAAACTAATATGAGCTGATGTAATTCCGCTTAAATCTTTTTTAGCTTTTTCAGCAGCATCTTTAAGTCTTTGCATTGCCATTTTA
>JAOZSP010000179.1 GCA_029939615.1 Candidatus Izemoplasma sp.
CATCGCTAATTTTCTCATCTAAATCTTCATCTTTTGTATTGGCAACTAAATCATCAAATAACTCTTTCACTTTGTCTTTACTTAGAAATGGTACTAAAGCTTCTTCTCTAAATCCTTTAATATTTCCCGCTTTTACTTTTTTGTAAAGGGCGTCAATACTTTCAGTGTTTAAAAATGGTAATGCACCATATAGATACTTTCTATTTCCTTCAGCCATGACTAAATCAAAAACATCTTGTAAATCTCCTTGATCTAAGAAAGGGTATAATGCTACAATTGGAACTCCCTTAACTTCCTTTTTTATTATTTTGTCTGCTAGTTCTTTAATTTCTTGTGATTCCATAAATGGTAATAGTGTAATTAATTTCATATTATTCCTCCTCATCGAATTTTAGTTTCGTTTAATAATGTAAAATTGCAAATGTTAAAATAACACATAGAACCAACACATCTCATTTTTCGGTTATTAACATCTTCAATATTTGTAATTTTCATTTTATTCATTTTATTCAACTCCTTATATGTTTGTTAGGAAGTTTGTAGTTGTAAGTTCCTTCATTTATGTGTTTTTGAACGATTATTTGTTCTGCCTTTGATAATTGCGTATAAATTGGTGATAAGTTGTAGTCGCATTTTCCTGAAAGGATTATTCCTAGTACTAATATTCTTTCATTTGGGTTTAGATATGGCCAAATATACTTGATATCTAAAATTATGCTTTTGATTAAAATCTGATTGATGATTTGAAATCTTTCTTTTTTATTTAATAGGTAAAAGATATTCGGTATTTCAGTATCAAAATTTTCTTTTCTTAAGAATTTGCTGATTACGATATCACGAGGATAATTTTTGAATAGTTTTTCATAATCATTATCAGCAATGTCTGTATCATCTAGTAAGTAATCAATTGATATATTAAATAATTTTGTTAATTCAAAAAGAAGTTCTAAACTGGGAATGCTTTTTCCGTTTTCCCATTTGCTTACTGCTTGATGGGTTACATATAGTTGTTCAGCAAGGCTATTTTGTGTGATATTTAGTTCTTTTCTTTTTATGGCAATTCGTTTTCCAATTTTTTCTAGGTCTAACATCTTTTACCTCCTTTTCAACTTAATTCTATCAATAGTTAATTAAACATTCAAGCAACTAGTAGTTGAATTATAATTATGATTCATTTTGTATTTGTTTTTCCATATATTATGTTATAATATGTTCGATATGGAGCGAACACAATGAAAATAAGAAACTACAAAAATTATCTATATGTTATTAGTTATCTAATGCTTTTAAAGGTAGTATTGAGTATTACTGTGGGGATTAGTGTTTTTGGGATGGGAACACTCTTTGATTTAGTTATGATGATGTTTTGGGTTGGAACTTTTGCTTACTTTTTGAAATCACCTAATGTTCAAAAAGTTTATTATATTTTTATTATCCTTGTATGGACTGTTTTAGTTGTTGGGGATAGTGTATATTTTGATTATTTTGATGTTATTAGTTCTAGGAGTAGTTTAAGTGGTTTAAAATGGCTTCAAGAAGGAAAAACTTTGGAATATGATATTAGTATTCCTTTAGTAGCTTATTTAATTTCTCCTTTATTAATTGGGGTTATTTATCTTATAGTTAAAAACAAGAAAAGTGATGTCTTTGTTTTAAAAGATTTTTCTATTGTATCAGTTGTTTTCTTTGTTCAAGTTGCATTATTCTTATTTTGGGGTAATCAAGATTTTAATCAAAAAATTGATTACTATCGAAGTGATGCATTCTTATTTGAAACAATGCATGATAGAAGCTTATATTGTAAAAAATACGGATACTATAATTATCATTTACTTGATTTAACAAGGATAAGACCTACAGCTGACGAGGATGAGTTATACGAAGAAGTAGATGCTTTTTTTAATACGTTAGATGATCATGAGACAAATGATTATTCTGATATTTATGCAGGGTATAATGTTATAACTATTTTAGGTGAGACACTAGAGACTAGGTTTATTGATCCTATTTTAACACCTAACTTATATTTAATGCAAAGTGAAGGATACTCTTTTGATAATTATTATACAACAGTTTTCCAACAAGGAGCGACATGTAATAGTGAATATATGAGTATTACAGGGCTAGGCGCTATTAATACTAATGATTGGAGTAGTAATATATGTGATTCGTATAGTGAAAACACATTTACATATAGTTTACCTAATCAGTTAGAAGAGATTGGTTATGATACTTATTATTTCCATAGTGGATATGAATGGTTTTATAACCGTAAAGTAATGATTCCTAATTATGGATTTAATACTGTTAAGTTTCAAGAAGATTTAATTGGTAATGGTTACCCTGATTTTCGTAATCGATTTGATACAGAAATGATGAATTTCTTTGATGAATATGTATCATATGAAAATCCTGTATATATTAACCTATTAACATACTCAATGCATGGAGCTTACAACCAAGAAGAGTTTGAAGTTCATAGTAGTCGTGTTAATTCAGCTTATCCTGATGTTGAACTTGAATCGGAAATAAGGAATTATATGTTGAAATTAGTTGAATTTGATAATATGTTAGGATTAGTTATTGAAGAACTAAGAGATAATGATGAACTAGATAATACTTTATTTGCTATTTTCCCTGATCATTATCCATATATGATGAATTATGATATCTATACTGAATATATTGATGTTGAAGATGATTTTCATGAAGTGATGAGACAAGATTTAATACTTTATACTACAGATATGACAGCACAAGTAATTCATACTCCAGGTAGTACAATAGATATTGCTCCTACATTACTAAATCTAGTTTATAGTGATGCTGATTTTAATTACTTTATAGGTAACGATTTACTAAGTGGTGAAGATAATTTTATCATCTTCAGTGATTTAACTATTTCAGATGGAATAAATATCCTTTATCTTGATGAAACGTATTTTGGAGATAGTTCACAGTTAGCTATCTTAGAAACAGCGTTAGAAGAAGGTATTACGGCTTTAGAAATTCAGAAAAAACTACTAAATGGTGATTATTTTAAAAAGAAAGAAAATAATAACTAAATAATAAAAAAAATATCGTGTTTTCGCTTTACAAACCGACTGCGTTATATTATAATAAATAACGCTGAAAACATTGAAGAAAATTAATGTGTAAGCACGATATTATATGTTTCGGTAGCTCAGCAGGATAGAGCAACGGCCTTCTAAGCCGTCGGTCGGGGGTTCGAATCCCTCCCGGAATGCCAT
>JAOZSP010000180.1:0-2587 GCA_029939615.1 Candidatus Izemoplasma sp.
AAATCTTTACATAATTGTAAGTTCTCTCCTTCAATATCACGTTTTGATTTTTCAAACAAAGACAACCCTGTTTATCCGATTATTTTTAGAGTTGTGCGTATCCGTCTTAATGACGGCCGCTATCAGTGTTTAGCTACTAATCTGTCAAATGATTTTTCTTCTAATGATTTGAAATATTTGTATAAAATTCGTTGGGGTATTGAAACCTCTTTTAGAGAACTAAAATACAGTGTTGGGCTTGTGAATTTTCATGCAAAGAAAAAAGATAGTATTATTCAAGAAATCTTTGCACGTCTTACTTTGCACAATTTCTGTAAGTCTATTGTTCAAAATACTATTTTGATGAATCGTGATACCACTCACAATTATCAAATCAATTTTGTTATGGCTGTTCATGTCTGCCGCCAGTTCATTAGACTTTTTAATACTATCTCTTTCAACGTTGAAGCCTTAATTAGTAGATATCTTTCTATTATTCGTGATCATAGATCCTTTGTTAGAAACATCAAGATTCAGAGCTATAAAAGCTTCATTTATAGAGTATCATAATTTACTATATTTTATAATATAATCTGCTGAATTTCCTTGATTCAGTCTTTTAGCTTGCTCTATTCTCAAAAAAAACAAGAAAATCCAGTTGGTTTTCTTATTTTTAGTTGATTTGATATCATTTGCTGTATTCATTATCTTAACTTAATGACATTGTGAATTTCCATCGCTTTTAACCTACTATCATATCTACTTCTGGATACTGAATATTTGCGGGTTCCTTATCTCCTTTAAACATTAACAGTAATGCCAAGACACCTACTCGTCCAATAAACATTGTTAAGATTAGAACTAATTTACCAACAATTGTTAAATCTGATGTAATTCCTAAACTAAGACCAGTTGTACCAAATGCACTTGCTAGTTCAAAGAATATTTCTTTTGCACCAAACCATTGTCCTTGTTCTGAAAATGTCATAATCAATAAACCTGTAACTATAAGTGTTACCGCTCCAATAAGCACCAATAACGACTTATAGATAGTATCAGGCTTAATAGATTTTCTCTTAATTACAACTTGATTCTTACCTCTAGCATATGAAATAAATCCTAATACAGTAATTAAGAAAGTAGTAGTTCTTATTCCCCCACCAGCAGAGTTTGGAGAAGATCCTATAAACATTAAAATACCAAACAACACTTGTGTTGTAGTACTCATATCAGTCATACTCATAGTCGCAAATCCAGCATTACGTGTTGTCAGTGACATAAATAATGAATAATAGACTCCTTCAAAAAATCCTTTATCAGCTAAGAAGCCATTAAACTCAACACCATATACAATAATTGCACTAACAATCCAAATTCCTAAATGCATAGAAATTAATATTTTTGAGAAAATAGAAAACTCAAATTTTTCTTTTTTCCATTTTGCTTCAATCCACATCTTAAGCTCAGCTAAAGGCCAGAACCCTATTGCCCCTAACACCATTAATGTCATTGCTAAAGTTTGCATCGCATAATCATTCTTATACATCATCAAACTTACAACACTTGAATCACTAAAGTTTGGTGAAATATCAAATCCAGCATTTGTAAACATCGATATTGTTAGGAAAAACGATTGGAATAAAGATTGTGAAAATGTAAATACATCAGAATGGTTAACATTTAAAATAATCACCATTATAATAAATCCAATAATCTCAATTGAGAAAATCATAATTAAGACATTTTTGATAAAACCGACAATACCAGCTCTACCAATTTGGTTTTGATCAGTCATAATCATATTTCTTTCTCTAAATCCGATTTTTCTTCTAGTGATCAGCCAAAATGTCGAAATAAACATTATTAGTCCAATTCCACCAAACTGTAATATGAAAGCAAGTACAGTTTGTCCAAATTGAGTTAAGACATCTCTAACAACAATAGTAGATAGCCCTGTAGTACTCATTCCACTAACACTAACAAATATTGCATCAATCCAAGCAAGTGATTGCCCATCTTGAACACTTATAGGTAATTTTAGTAATATTGCACCACCCATTAAAAATAAAAAGTATGACACAACAAATCCTCTTATATAAGTTCCAAAAAAGAGTTTCTTAATTTTTTTCATGATAACCACAACCTTCTTAAAATCTTTATAATTATATCATATCCTTACGAATTTACAAAAAAATCTTGTCTTTTAAGTACCATATAATAAGTAAGCAAATTTGAAGTATTACAATATGCAGTATTAGAATGTCTAAACCCAACTTTTTTATAGGCATTAATTGCTCTTGTATTTCTCACCTCTGGATCAATACAAACATTTAAAATTTTCTCATCATTAAAAATATATTCATTTATGAATTTATTTATTACTTTTGGCCCAATTCCTTTTCCTAGAAAATTTGCATCCCCAATAAACAAATCGATTCCTTTTGAAAGACCTTCGACCTTATAAGGTTCAAGATCATCGACAATATATGTCTGTAAATAGCCAATATCTTGATTATTTTTTTGAAAAGTAAACATGTCGATATCACCTTTATAAAGGCGTTTAGAATATTTATCCCTAATCATTTCGTCGGTGTAATTTAAAATCGAG
>JAOZSP010000180.1:2597-3244 GCA_029939615.1 Candidatus Izemoplasma sp.
AAAATCGAGTACCAATACTCTCTAATATGGTTCAACTGAAACCATTTTATTAGAAGAGAAATATCGTCTATTTCAAATTTTCTTAATGAAATCATTTTTTCACCTTCATCCAAATAACAATCTATACAATTTAATAATTCTTCCTCTTCTTTGACGAATAATAGAATTACTTGAAGAAATCGGATCCTTCTCTAATAAATAATTTTTTATCTGTGACATAAAAGAGTCTATTAATAAAAAAGAATCAACAATATTTAAGGGTGTAGTCTTACTATTCTTTAAATTATCATAAAATAAGTTTTTAAAAAACACGTCAAGTGAATCAAGTTGCTTCCGAAGTATATCGCTTAAATATGGGTAATCTTTATAGGCTCTTGATATCATATTTTCGAATGAAATCAAAGTGTCTAAAAAATTTCGTAAGAATACATCTTGTATATCATTTGTACTACAAGAGTGTTTAAGCTCTAATTCAAGCCCTTCAATATTGCTTGATAGTATTGTATATAGCAATGTTTCTTTAGTCCTAAAATGCAGAAAAATAGTCCCCTGAGAGACGTTACACTGTTGTGAAATATCTTTAGTTGACACCTTAACAAAGCCACTTTGTTGAAGCAACAAAGAGGTCTCTCTAAGTATAATTTCTA